>JAGLXC010000289.1 GCA_023133095.1 Gammaproteobacteria bacterium
ATCTCCCAACTGTTCCAATCAATTCAGGATCAGTTGGGCCATACAAAGAGACAGTATGAGCACCTAAAGCTGCAGCCAAATGACCCAATCCCGTATCAACCGCAACCACGGCTTTGGCACCAGCTAAAACCCTGGCAATCTCAGTTAGATTTGATTTTGGTAGTATTTCGACCTTATCGCAAGCAGCTGCGATCCGTTTAGCACGTTGCTCCTCAATCTCGCCATGCCAGGGAATTTTGATAGAATCATAACCAGATGCAACGGCTTGCTTAGCCAATGCCATCCAATTCTCCTCAGGCCAACACTTATCATCTCTACTTGTACCATGTACAAAAACCAGATAATTTCCAGGTTTAGTAGCTGCAATAGTTAGGCCATAGTCAGGCGCAACCAACGGCAACTCATAGCCTAGTGCCTTAGCAAACAGCTGCCGGGTTCTTAAAATCGCATGCTGCTCTTTTGCAACGGCAAATTTATGTTGATAGCATAAGGCAGCCAAAGGTTCACGTGCTGACGCTTTGTCAAAACCTGAGCGCATGCCTCTGGCTAATCTTGCAATAACAGCACTCTTAACTAAACCCTGCGCATCAATAATATAATCATATTTTTCAGATCTAAGTCTATACCATAGATCCCGTAAATTACCCTGGTTTAAAGCTTGCAAAGGCTTAGAGCGCCAACGTCGCATGGCGATAGGAAGCACATTAGTGACCAATTTATGCCAACGCGGAATCTCTGCAAAGGCCTCTTCGACCACCCAATCAAAGCTTATATCCTCTTGCGCTTTTCCCGCATCAGTTAACGCTGGCAAGGTATGAATAACATCTCCCATGGAGGAGGTTTTAACTATTAAAATTCGCATAAATATATTATACTCACTTTTATAATATGCTGATACATCCAAACATAAATCCTGTCGCACTGATGCTTGGGCCAATAAAAATTTATTGGTATGGCGTCATGTATGTACTTGCTTTTGCCTCAGCCTGGCTATTAGCAACGGTTAGAGCACGCAAACCAAATAGTGGCTGGACCACACAAGAGATTAGCGATCTAATTTTCTATTGCGCCTTAGGCGTAATTATTGGCGGTCGCTTAGGATATATGTTTTTTTATGATTTGCCTAATTTCATGGGCCATCCACTTATCCTCTTTAAAATCTGGCAAGGCGGAATGTCTTTTCATGGCGGTTTAATTGGAGTAATGGTAAGCCTTGGCCTGTTTGCTCACAAAAAGCATCTACCCTTTTTCTCCTTAACTGATTTTGTTACACCACTGGCCCCTCTAGGTTTAGGTGCAGGAAGAATTGGTAACTTCATTAATAACGAGCTGTGGGGCCGAGTCACGCATGTGCCCTGGGCTATGATCTACCCTAAAGTAGACGCCCTTGCCAGGCATCCATCAGAACTATATGAATTCTTCATGGAAGGAGTTGTTCTGTTTATAATTCTATGGTGGTTTTCCGCCAAACCCAGGCCCCGTGGCGCAGTATCTGGACTATTTCTGCTCTGCTATGGCTCCTTCCGTTTTGGACTAGAATTCTTCCGCCAACCAGACCCACAACTAGGATTTATTGCTTTTAATTGGATAACTATGGGACAATTATTATCAATTCCAATGATTATTGGTGGAATAATGTTACTTTTTAGTGCATTTTATTTTGATGAGGTAAAAAATGACAATAGCTAAACAACTTCTTATTATGCTGGTATTAACTATAGCTGCAGTATTTTGTGTCAGCCAATTAGGCAGTATTTTATCAGCTATCGGCTATGCCCAGGCCTTTTTGGCGGCAGAACTAATCCGTATTTTACCAAAATTTATTTTCACCCATGTAATCAGTGAAGTAGTTGCACTAATGATTATCCCTATAATTTTCGGCATCATTATTCCTTTTTTCTATGGCGCTTTAGCCTACAAAGAGGTATTAAAACCATCTAGATTGTTATGGGCTGTGTGGGTATTTTTGTTGCTAATTTTTGTTATGTATCAGTAGTATTTATGCAACAATATTTAGACTTAATTCGCCAAATCAAAGGCAATGGAATAAAAAAGCCTGACCGTACTGGTATTGGCACCATTAACATTTTTAGCCATGAAATGCGCTTTGACTTAGCCCAGGGCTTTCCTCTCGTCACCACTAAAAAACTTCACTTAAAAAGTATCATTTACGAATTACTCTGGTTTTTAAATGGTGATACTAATATTAAATATCTAAACGA
>JAGLXC010000029.1 GCA_023133095.1 Gammaproteobacteria bacterium
CTATTTCAGGATATTTATACATTCTACACGCTTAAATTTTGCGTTGCGTTATAGATTCTCTCTTGTTATTATTCTGCCGATGAAAATTTTTATCCCTATCCTCTCTCTACTACTTTTAGCAGGTTGCGTTAGCACTGAATCCATTCCTGTTGTATCTGACAGCGCGCCAACTCAAACTATCGATGTCAGCAAAATCCACAATGCTGTGCCTAAAGTAGAGCCGAAAAGTCATTATGGCAATCCAAACACCTATGTGGTCAATGGCCAAAGCTATTCTGTATTACAAAGCGCAGCTAACTACGACAAAAAAGGAGTTGCCTCCTGGTATGGCACAAAATTTAATGGCCAACTTACCTCTACGCGTGAATCCTACGACATGTTTGCAATGACAGCAGCCAGCACTGAACTGCCCTTACCTACCTATGTTAAGGTTACTGACCTGGAAAATGGCCACAAAGTGATAGTTAAAGTTAATGACCGCGGTCCATTTGATAAAAACCGCTTGATTGACCTCTCTTATGCAGCGGCCAAAAAATTGGGCTTTGCCAATAAAGGCACAGCCTTAGTTGAGGTACAGGCAATTGACCCGCATCATTACAACACAAAACCAGATACTCCTAAAACAACTACTGCGCCAGCATGGCAACCACATCTATATCTCCAGGTTGCATCATTTAATAATTCCGAACATGCTAAACAGCTACAAACACGACTGTCTCAGCTAACTACTGAGCCAACATATGTGGATAGCAGCTTATACCATGACAAACCAATATATCGAGTCCAAATAGGCCCGCTAGCTAACGTTACTGCAAATGATCAATTACAAAAAATATTACATAAAGAGGGGCTGTCAGCTATTACAGTTATTAAATAGCTATGTTAGAATACCCTTCGCGATTGAACTATTAAGGTAAACATTATATTTGGAGATCTGAGGAGATGAAAATAACCATAAAACAGCTACTTCTTCCACTGCTAAGTTTTGTTTTAATTAGCTCTGCTATGGCGAAAACCAATGCAGAAGCAACCACTACAGTAGCTCTTCCAACCCCAACTGTTGCAGCAACGCCAACATTAACTCCTGCCCCACCAGAGTTAAATGCCAAAGGCTATGTCTTATTAGATGCTAATAGCGGCCATATAATCGCCGAAAAAAATGCTAGCACTCACATGCCTCCAGCTAGCCTTACCAAACTCATGACCCTATATATAATCGCTGATTCTATCCACAATAACCAAATTAATTTAGATGACAAAGTAAAAATTAGCAACAAAGCCTGGCATATGGGCGGCTCCCGTATGTTTGTTCGTGCCGGCAGCAAAGTACCAATAAAGGATTTAATTCAAGGAATCATTGTTGCATCTGGCAATGATGCAACCTTTGCAATGGCCCAATATATTGGCGGTACTGAACCAGCCTTTGTAAGTATGATGAATCAAACTGCCGCATCATTAGGTATGAACAATACTCACTACTCTGATAGCAATGGTCTGCCAACCAAAAATCACTACTCATCACCTGAAGATCTTGCAATCCTAGCTCGAGCCTGGATCCTAAATTTCCCAGAATACTATCCCTGGTTTAAACAAAAATGGATTACCTATAACAAAATCAAACAACCAAACCGTAACCGCCTTTTATGGCGTGATCCCTCTGTAGATGGCCTGAAAACAGGCCATACAGATGCAGCAGGATATTGTTTAATTGCCTCTGCTGAACGCAATGGTATGCGCTTAATCTCCGTAGTTATGGGAACTCCGACTGATAGTTCCCGTGCTGATGATAGCGAGGCTTTGCTAAATTATGGCTTCCGTTTCTATGAGTCCCATAAACTATATGACGCGAATACACCGCTAACAACTCCGCGCATCTGGTTTGGTAAAACAGAAAAAATCGGTTTTGGGCTAACCAAGCCGCTTTATATCACTATTCCTAAAGGACAATACAAAAAGGTTAAAGCGACTATTTCACTTAGCAACACTCTTAAAGCGCCAATTAAAAAAGGTCAGAGCTATGGCTCTGTGAAAATAACCTTAAGCGGCAAACCAATTGCTTCAGAGCCATTAGTTGCGCTCCAGGATGATCCTGAAGCTGGTTTTTGGAGCCGCTCTATTGATCATGTGAGCTTGCTATTTCATAGTTGGTTTTGATATAGAGGCAAATGCCTGCCTGTGAGAATAGTTTTTGGCTCATGAGGGCTCGCTAATCTTCATCTGCTGGGTTTAGCTAGGCCGCGCCAGGGCAACGTCCTTGTTGCTTTGGCGCTCAATTTGACTTCCTGTCAAATTGGCCCAGCAAAACCTGGCGCAGATTCAGACTCGCCCTAAATGTCGCCAAAATCTATCGCTCACAGGCTTGGCGCATTTGCCCTGCCAAATCCAAACATCTCCTCTACTCGACCCTTGCGCCCTTAACAATTTCCAACATGTATTGACGTGACTGATCATCTAAACGGTCGGTCATACCAGTATAGCTGATGGTATTTATGCTATTTGGGGTACGGATAACCCGGCCAATTACAGCCTGATTCGGCTTTTTACCGCAATTTAATACCTGATACTCATAGATAATATCATTGCTGGCATTATGAAGAACCTTTACTTTAGGGGTTGAATAAGGGCAAAGGTTATCTAAACCGCCGTGTACCACCTGTTGATAATATTTCTGCGCGGTCATGGATTTGCTTGTCTTAACATGAGTTACCTCAATTCGCTGCTTCCATTTTTTTGAATCTTCAGTCTGTGGCACAAAGGTATCAATATCTACATTCTGCACCCTAGCAGTTCCTGCATGCTTCCAAAAGCCATCCATATTATTAAATACAATGGCATAGTTCTCTTTGCTAGGCAGGGCTGGGATTGCCAGAGTCGGGTGATCATTGATAATAGCCCCCAGATTACCAGTCTCTAATGCATTAGTTGACTGCTGCATCTCGGTCTTGGAACAAGCCACCAGATTACATAACAAAAAAAGTGCCATTAAGGGCAAAAGGTATCTACGCATTACACTACTCCCGCTTAGTTTATAAGTGGGAGTAGTATAACCTTAATGCAATATGATTTGAACTATTGTGGTGTCGATGTTGCTGACTGGTTAGCTTGCGGAATCTGAATCTGTGGGAATTGTGTGCTAACGAATTGTTGACATTTTGCTAAGCAGTCCTCCTTAGTGGTAGCTGGTAATTCACTTATAACCTGCAACAATGATCTAGCTAGCTTTTGATACTCTTTTGATGTTTTAAATAAACTATTACCCGTTACTGTTTTTTGAAAACCTGGACTATTTGCAGCAAAATCAGACAAATCACTATAAATTGAAGTTGGATTTGGATTTAGTACTCTATTTAAATGCTGAACTTTAGGCCCAAAAGTTGAACTACTAAAAAATGGTATACCACAATTTTTTTGCTCTAACCCTTTTAAATATACACACATTTGACTAACAATGCTAACAATCTCTGATACTGTTGTTTTGTCATCTTCTGTGAATTCTTTTATTAATTTTCTATATAATTCTTCATATCGCTCTTTACTGAACATCACAATCACCTCTCAATCTTACGTTTTATTTTTTCAATTATTACAATTAAACCTAGAGTCAAACTCTTATTGTGAATATTAGACCACTTACCTTAACGTATCCTTAACGCAATATATTTTTTTAAAAAAATTTCGAACATAGCAATCGAACCAAAAATCATATGTTTTGCAGCCAGCAAAGCCAAGCCTGCGAGTGATGGATTTTGGCGACATTTAGGGCGAGTCTGAATCTGCGCCAGGTAACGCAGGGACAATTTGACAGGAAGTCAAATTGAG
>JAGLXC010000290.1 GCA_023133095.1 Gammaproteobacteria bacterium
TCAAAATAGGCCTGGCATTCTGTGGTAAAAACTTTAAAGTAATAACTGGCTGACATCTCTTCGATGCAAACTAAAAAAAGATGGCTCCCCGGGACGGACTTGAACCGCCGACCAAGTGATTAACAGTCACTCGCTCTACCGACTGAGCTACCGAGGAGAGTAGACAGGCAGTTATAATAATATCAGGGGGCATGTAGGTCAATAGTTATTATGCATTTTTTGTAAATTTCCTACACTAACTTAACTGATGCTAATCTGTTATAATCTAACCCTCTATGGACACAATCAAACTAAAAAATCTAATTAATAGCGCCAAAGGTCAACAACCTGCTGATTTAATTATTAAAAATGGCAGATTTCTTGATGTCTTTAATGGTAGGTTTGTACAGGGTGACGTAGCCATCCAGCAAGATCATATAGCTGGTATTGCTGACTCTTACGCTGGAGAAAATTACCTTGATGCTGAGAATGCTTATATAGTTCCTGGCTTTATTGATGCTCATGTCCACATTGAAAGCAGCCTTTTAACTCCATTTCAGTTTCAAAAATTAGTACTCCCAAAAGGTACTACAACTATCATCTGGGATCCGCATGAAATCAGCAATGTTAAAGGCACCGCTGGAATAAAATGGGCCTTAGATGCTACTGAAAACTTACTGCTCTGCTCTTTTATCATGCTACCAAGCTGTGTTCCGGCAACCAATCCTAAGTTAAAATTAGAGACTAATGGCGCTACATTAACTACAAATGATCTACAGCCTTTTAGTTCTCATTCTCGGGTATTGGGCCTGGCAGAGATAATGGATTTCCCCAGCATAATGAATCAGGATGAGGAGATGCTGCAAAAATTAACCGCATTTTCTAGCCAAAAGCTCGATGGCCACTGCCCTCTTCTTACTGGTAAAGAGTTAAACACCTATGCCTGCACCGGTATTCATAGCTGTCATGAATCAACTACTCTGGCAGAAGCACAAGAAAAGCTAATGAAGGGTTTACATATTTTAATTCGCGAGGGGTCATGCGCTAAAAATGCTGATACGCTTTTACCAATTTTAACTGACAAAACTGCAACAATGGTTGCACTATGTACTGACGATCGCAAACCTAATGATATTTTAACTCACGGCCATATTGATAATATTATTAACAAAGGGTTACAACAAGGTATAGCGCCTGAAGTAATCTTTAGATCGGCCAGCTTTGCCCCTGCTCTTATTTACGGCTTACAAAAATATGGTGCTATTGCTCCAGGATATATGGCTGATTTTTGTATAGTTCGACCTAAGAATAATAACTGGATAAATGGAATGGAGATTTTGCAAGTATATAAAAATGGACAGTTAATAACTACTGAGCAACTGGATAAGCTAACTACTCCTCCCATAAAATTTAGCGAAAAAAACCTTAACTTTACTGGCTGCAAATTAGATGATTTAGCTATAGCTTCTGAGGAAAGTACAGAGCAACAAGCACTGGTTATAGGTGTTACACCGGGACAAATTTTAACTGATAAATTAACAATGACTCTACCTGTTAGGGACCATAAGGTACAAACAGATCTCAGCCAAAACATTAACAAAATAGCAGTGTTCGAACGCCATAAAAATAGCGGCAGCCACAGTATTGGTTTGGTAAAAGGCTTTAATTTAACTCAAGGCGCTATTGCAACCTCCATTAGCCATGACTCTCACAATATTGTTGTCATTGGCGCAAATGACAATGCTATGCTCAAGGCTATTCAACTGTTACAAAAAATCGATGGCGGAATTGTTGTTGTAGATGATCATGATAATTCTGTCACGCTGCCTCTGCCTATTGGCGGCCTAATGACAAATGTCAATCCTAAGCAAATCAACACCAAACTACATGAACTGAAAGCATTAGCCGCAACAATAGGCTGCACTCTGGAAGAACCATTTCTACAATTATCATTTCTATCTCTACCGGTAATTCCTAGCCTAAAAATATCTGACTGTGGATTAATTGATGTTGATACAGGAAAAAAAGTAACTGTTTGTATCTAATATGCCCTGCGCGATTGAATTTATCACTTTGGGTATAGGCTATATACAATAAAATATTTTCCCCTTATACTATAACTATTCAATTTAAGGAACTAGAGAAAAAGCCATGAAAAAATTTGCAGCTACCTTTACCTTTGCCCTATTAACCATTTTTACTGTTAATGCCTATGCTACCTCTTCAGCTGTAGCTGCTGTAGGGAATTCAACTTTAGCGCCTATGCTAAACAAAGTGATGCCCGCGGTGGTTAACATTTCTGTACGCGGACAGTTACCAACTATGACTCTGCCCTATAGCAAAATCCCTAAAGAGCTACGGCCTGACACTAAATCACAAGCAGTACCTCCAAATGCAGACATCCAAATTACTCCACGGTTTGAGGGCGTAGGTTCTGGCGTTATTATTGATGCTAAACATGGCTATATTCTTACCAATGCCCATGTGGTCAAAAATGCAAAATTAATTATTGTCACCTTAAAAGATGGCCGGCGTTTGCAAGGTAAAACTATCGGCGCAGATGAAAAATCTGACGTTGCTGTAGTCCAAATCAAGGCCAAACATCTACAAGCAATTTCATTTGGTGATTCAGATAATGTCCAAGTTGGTAATTTTGTAGCAGCTATTGGCAATCCATTTGGTTTAAGCCAAACTGTAACTTCTGGAATAGTAAGCGGCCTTGGCCGTAGCCACCTAGGAATTGAAGGATATGAAAACTTTATCCAGACTGATGCTCCTATCAATCCAGGTAATTCTGGCGGTGCCTTGGTTAATATGCATGGTCAATTAGTTGGTATTAACACTGCCATCATAACTCCATCTAAACTTGGCGGCAGCGTTGGTATTGGCTTTGCTATTCCTAGCAATATGGCAAAATCTGTTATGGATCAAATCATTAAATATGGCAAAGTTGAGCATAGCGTTATGGGTATAATCGTCCAAAACATCACCCCGGCTCTAAGTGATGCTTTACAACTCTCTTCTACCAAAGGAGCTCTGATTTCAGAGGTCTCACCAGGTATGCCGGCTGCTAAAGCTGGCCTTAAGAGCAAAGACATAATTATCTCTTTGAATGGCAAACCAGCTCACAATGCTTTTCAGATAAGCACTAATGTTGGTCTATTGCGCCCAGGCTCTAAAGTTACTCTAAAGGTATCTC
>JAGLXC010000291.1 GCA_023133095.1 Gammaproteobacteria bacterium
CCGCGTCCTTGCATATCTGGCTTTAAAATGACCCGAATAATTTCGCCAAAATGATTAGCATGATCAATGTTATCAATATCTATATGCCCAATTAATTCACTGCAACAATCGTCTAAAACATCTAAAGAAATAAGCTTTTTATTTTGCTCAGATATACATATATATTTTTCTAACTGTGCATTATCCAATGGCCAACTCAATATGTTTCCAGTCCATTGTAAAAGCATCCTCTCAGTAGTAATCCATGAAAAAACAGTAGAAATATTTTCCATACTTGATGGTTGTAGTTTTAATGACATCTTGCTTTACCTTAAGTTTAAGAGCAGAAATCAACGTTAACGCTATCTGCTGACTTTAATTATTTTGTATCTTTTTGACTGTATTCTAACCATAAAGACTTGGCTATTATCCATGATTACTTCCACAGATCTCTATTAACCAAGACAACTATAGGATTATACCTGTTTTTTTATCAACCAGCTAAAGATTTCGACAATAATCACGCCTATGCGCTCACATAACGTCTTTGCTCAATCTAGCCATTGTGGGTTTAAATATCTCAGGAGCTAATACATCAATGCACTTGATAATTTAGCGTTCGGATCCTGTATATCTGCCGCCATATCTACACAAAATTCATCTATCATGGGATAAGTAAGCTTAGGTAGTAATGTAATCTGTGAATATCCATATGCAGTAGGTATATTCCATTTTGTTAAAATTTTCTTTGAGGCAGCAGGAAATACAACTGTTAAAGAGTGCTCGTTTTTCCAAGCGTTAATACCAAACTTCTTGAACTTTTTAATGGCATATTCTGCCTTGGCAAAACCATCGTATACGATTTTTTTAAACCCATCATCGCCAGTTCTCTTGATGGCATACCAAAGGAAAACGGGCGTGATGCCATTCCTTGAACCGGATATAGTAGTATCTGGTTTATCAACATATTCTATAAGGGTCTTTATATTACCCACATATTTTTTCTTTGTTAGCACAATACCACATGGTATAGGTGATCCAATCAATTTATGACCACTTATAGCAATACTATCTATTCCATCTGAAAATCTAAAGGGCGGAGGATTATCTATAAAAGGCAGGATCATTCCATCGAATGCAGCATCAGCATGAATAAAATATTGAGAAATATTAGCATTAATTAAGGCTGCTTTTATTTTATCGATATTGTCAATAGCGCTAACTACGGTTGTTCCTATATTTGCTATTATTAAAGCAGGCCTATCTCTATTTTCTTGTAACTTCCCATATAATAGATCATAGTCCATTTCTCCGTTGTGAATAGTCTCTATATTAAAATATGGAATGTTCAAAATATCCAAATTTTTTGGAATACTATAATGAGTATGGTTAGAAAAATAGGCTATTGTATTAGGATACATCTTTCTGGCCAAATATAGTCCATACAAATTACCTTCTGTACTGCCATTGGTTACATAACCGCTAAATTGTTTAGGTGCATTAGTTATCCGAGCAAAATAATTTAAGACTTCACATTCTATCCCATGACTGCTCATCTCATTTCCTCCAATAAATGGATCACCCAGATTATTTATAGAAAATTGTAGAAATTTGTATAGATCAGCATAATTAAACTCAGTATTGGGCGAATATCCTGCATAGTATTTGGTATTATGAGTTAATTTATTATATAGATAGTCTAATTTTTCCTTATCATTTTTATCTAATTCGTGTGGGTAAATAAAATGCTTCACTTGTTATACCTGCTTTTTTTATAAAATCTGTTCAAATATAATAACTAGCATTATAACAGTTAATAATAAAAAAAAATAACTCTATTTCGAGCATACCGTAGTTAGGGGACGCTCTTAAATTAGGGACACTCTTTGAGAAAATTCACCACAGTTTTCGGCGTTGACGCAGCCAAAGAGTGTCCCTAATTTAAGAACGTCCCCTACTAAGGAAAAATTGCAAGATGATAAGTGCTGCTCCTATTGTGATCCCAGAATCTGCGACATTAAAGGCAGGCCAGTGCCAAACACTAACATGAAAATCTAGAAAATCGATAACATAGCCATGAATAATTCGATCTATTACATTGCCTAACGCGCCTCCGACGATAAGCGCCAATGCAATTGCAAACCGAGTTTCTGTTCGTGGTAATTTGGCCAACCAATGAATCAAAAAACCCGCAACCAAAACAGCTATGATTCCAAATAACCAGCCCTGCCAACCGCTGCCCCAGGCTAAAAAACTAAAAGCTGCCCCAGGGTTATGCGCCAAAATTAAGTTAAAGAATGGAGTTATAGCAAATGATTGCTGCCAGGGAACAAAAGCTACGGCTAAAGCTTTAGATCCTTGATCCAGTAAAATAACTGCCGCGGACAACCACAGCCAATGTAGACAATTTGTACCTTTTTTCATGTAGAGATGGTACTATAAGCCAAGCTTTTTGTAAAAAGGAGATAATCATGCGTACCCATAAAATAATTATTGGCTTTGTTAGTATCTTACTGCTATGCGGTGTTGCCGGTTGCAAATCAAACACTCAGGCTGCAACAAACAGCCAACCAACCGCAAAAGCAACAACATCAGAAAAGGCTATGCCAGCTGACCAGCAAAATAAGCTCTGTGCAGAGGCAAAACCACAACTCTATATGACTATAGATGAAGATGACAGCACCAGTTAACCACATGAACATAGTAAAATTATTTTTCTGCCTTGGAGTCGTGGCTTTTGTTTCTGGTTGCGCGGTAGAACCACAAACTCTGGGGATCTCGCCAAAAACATGGCAAAGCTATAGTGCGACAAAGCAAGAACAAATATCCCAAGACAACTATGCGGTAAAAAAGAAAAAGGCCAATGAAAAACCGGCTCCAATAACTAATAATTGGTTACAGGTTGAGGTTAAAAATGGCCTGGTAATGATGCCACCCTTTAAAAAACGCTATCACTATACTCCTGTAGCTTTGCAGATCCAGGAAGGTACTTGCAAACAGGCTTTACTTGCAACCTATAGAAAAACCCATGATGTTACTCTGGGGCTATGCTATAAAAATAACATTTTATTCTTAGATCCAAGCCGTTATGAGCCAGATAAAGCTGATGGATCAATTCGCCTCTATGTTTCTCCATTATGGCGCAATGGTTTTACTTACAACAATGTGAATACTACAGGTTATGCTCAATTACATAATGCTACTATTACAGTAAAACAAACAGTAAAAAATAATTAATAATGCCAATACTCGCAATTGAAACCTCAACCA
>JAGLXC010000292.1 GCA_023133095.1 Gammaproteobacteria bacterium
CAGAGAGCTATTTAGCAGCACAAGGTTTGCGCTTAATAACTGCGAATTATCTCTGTAAAACTGGTGAAATTGATTTAATTATGCGGGATCAGGCGGATTTAGTTTTTGTTGAGGTAAGATTTCGAAAGGGAGAGGATTACGGTGATGCCTTAGAGAGTGTTACGCGCAGCAAGCAGTTAAGGGTTATTCGCGCGGCGCAATATTATCTACAAGAAAATCCGCAATATGCCGATGATCCCTGCCGATTTGATGTAGTAGCAATAGCGCCAGATGACACCAAAGAGAAAATAGTCTGGATAAAAGATGCATTTTGGGTAAAATATTAACTATGAACAAAATAGAACAAGTAACAGTTGATTTTAAAGCTAGCATTCAGGCTAAAACCAGTGCAATGGAGGTTATGCCAGAAAAAATTGCCCAAGCAGCTGAGATAATTATTGAAGCCTTAAAACAAGGAAATAAAGTATTAAGTTGTGGCAATGGTGGTTCAGCCTGTGATGCTATGCATTTTGCCGCCGAACTATTAAATCGATTTATAAAAGAGCGCCAAAGTTTGCCAGCTATTGCATTGTCTGCTGACACTGCAACAATAACCGCAATCGGCAATGATTATAGCTATGCCGATATCTTTGCTAAACAAATTAGTTCATTAGGACAGGCAAATGATATTTTACTGGCTATTTCAACTAGCGGAAACTCTAAAAATATAGTACGAGCGGTTGAGATAGCACAAAAAAGAGGCTTAGTTGTAGTAGCATTAACAGGCAATGATGGTGGCGAGCTGGCGAAAATGTTAACAAGCAATAAAGACATTGAGTTGCGAGTGCCATCCACTTCTACACCACGAATTCAGGAGCTACATCTATTAATTATACATTGTTTGTGTGGTTTGATAGATGCGGCATATTGAGGTTTTCTAATCTCTAGGGGGTACTGTTTCATGAAAAAAATAGCTATTTTATTAGCAGTTGTGCCTTTGTTGTCAGCCTGTGTTCCAACAGCATTGGTCGCTGGTGCTACAGCAGGTGGCGCAGTTGTCTATGATAACCGTAGTATGGGAACTATGTGGCAGGATAATAACACCAGTTATCAAGCTCAGATTCTGATTAATAATGATAAAGAGCTAAAAGATAAGGCTAATATTTCAGTAGCAGTTTTTGATCATGTGGTTTTGCTTGTAGGGCAAGCTCCAACAAAAGAGCTAAGAGATCATGCGCAAACCCTTATAAAAACAGTGCCAAACATTAAGCGCATCTGTAACCAAATTACTATTGGCCAGCCAATTTCAGCTTCAGCCACCTCTAATGATGCCTGGATTACTACTAAAGTAAAAAGCGCGATGCTAGGTAAAAAGGGGCTTAGTTCTACTCAATTAAAGGTTGTTACTGAAGCTGGCGTAGTCTATTTAATGGGTTTAACCACGCCGAGTCAGGGCAAGTTAGCTGCAGAAGTTGCACGGAAAGTAGATGGAGTTAAGAAGGTGGTTAAGGTATTTGAGTATGTACATTAAATAATATGGGCGGAGAAATTCCGCCCATATCATATTTTATAGTTGCTTACGCAATTACATCTTTTAGCTTTTTCAAAGGCTTTATTTTGATGATATTACGTGCTGGTTTAGCCTTAAATACAGTAGGTTCACCAGTGAAAGGGTTGGTTCCTTTGCGAGCTTTAGTAGCAGGTTTACGCACAGTGCGGAACTTTGCTAATCCTGGTAAGGAAAATTCGCCAGCTGCATTTTTTTTCAAATGAGCATTGATGACATCACTTAAAGTAGCTATTACCATACCGACATCTTTTTTAGCTAAATTAGTAGCCTCAGCAATATGAGTAACTAATTGCGTCTTGGTGTAAGCATCTTTAATAGCAGTTAATTTCTTTGGGGCAGCTTTTTTAGCTACTTTAACAACCTTTTTAATAGGTTTTTTTACTGCTTTTTTAGTGATTTTTTTAGCAGCAGTTTTTTTAGGTTTGATTTTCTTTGTTGGCATTTTTGTCTCCTTTGTTTTTAGTATAAAAAAATTGCCATTAAACAATAGCATAACTTTAAAAAAATGCATACTTTTATTTGGGTTTCTTTGGCTGTATTAAAGGAAATAGCCTGTATATATGATCTATACCCTTAGCGATTGAAGTTTAT
>JAGLXC010000293.1 GCA_023133095.1 Gammaproteobacteria bacterium
CTAAAATCCAATCGTTTTGGGTATATAAATGTTTTTGGAGAAAAAGGAATAATAGCCGGGGCGATCGATCTGTAAAAATGGGTTTGTCCAGTTAGTTGAGGTAATGTTTGTCGATATACATATGGAAGACTTTGGTGGCTGCTGGGGAGAATTGGCGCCTGAGGTTGAATTATGGGCAGGGCCGTCCAGTCCATAAAGCGTCAAAGGCATGCCCCTCTAGCTTTTCTGGCTAGTGATGTCAGCGCAAAATGAAAATAGATTTGCTTTTTTTTGCTAGTCGCTGTAAACTACGATCCCTTTTTGAGAGAAATAGAGAGAAGTTTTAATGGCAACTTATAGTCCAAAATTACAAGATATCAAGCATGATTGGTGTCTAATAGACGCTAGTGAGAAAACGCTAGGCCGGCTTGCAAGCGCTATTGCCTTTCGTTTACGCGGCAAACATAAGCCTGTATTTACTACGCATATGGACACTGGTGATTACATTGTCGTCACCAATGTCGATAAAATACGTGTTACTGGCAATAAAGCCGAAGATAAGACCTATTATCATCACTCTGGCTATCCTGGCGGCATGAAATCTGCCTCTTATGCTGAATTGATAGATAAAGCACCAACGCGAGCGCTAGAGCTAGCAGTAAAAGGCATGCTTCCTAAAGGCCCGCTTGGAAGACAAATGTTTCGTAAATTAAAGCTATATGCTGGTGAAGATCATCCTCATGCAGCGCAACAGCCACAAGTTTTAGATATAGAGGTTTAGAATGACAACTCAAACAAAAACAGTAGATGCTAAAGCAGATACAGATGTAAAAACAAAAAAAGTAGCTGCAAAAAAGGCCGAGCCAAAAAAAGCAGAAGTAAAGAAGACCGAGACCAAAAAGGTAGCTGCGAAAGTAGTTTCTACCAAAAAAGTAGAGACAAAAAAGACAACAGCCAAGAGCAAGGCAAAAAAGACAGTGCAGCAAAATTATGGTACTGGGCGTCGTAAAACCTCTGCCGCGCGAGTTTTTTTGCGACCTGGTAAAGGCAAAATTACTGTTAATGGTAAAGACTTAGAGCAATACTTTGGTCGTGAGACTGCCTGGATGATCGTTCGGCAACCTTTGGAAGTAGTAGACATGTTGAATAAATTTGATGTCTATGCAACTGTCAAGGGCGGTGGGGATAGCGGACAAGCTGGTGCTGTTCGTCATGGTATTGCGCGCGCTTTAGTTGACTACGAAGGCGAAGGTGATACGACTTTGCGTGTCTTATTACGTAAGGCCGGATTGCTTACTCGTGACGCACGTGCAGTTGAGCGTAAGAAGGTTGGTTTGCATAAAGCGCGAAAAGCAACACAGTTTTCTAAGCGCTAACATAAGCTATAGAAATTGGGTTTTAGAGCCTGCCATTTTATCTCTTGCTAAAGATTCCTGGGGAATCGTCTAGCGGTAAGACTGCGGACTCTGACTCCGCCAACCTAGGTTCGAGTCCTAGTTCCCCAGCCAGATTATGACACATGGTGGGTCAAAAAAATGTATTAAGAGGTGACAATTATGACATCAGTAAAGAGATCAGTTATGACGTTACACTCTGGGGCTTTAGATCTTTATAGCCATAGAGTGCGTATTGTTTTGGCAGAAAAAGGTGTTAATGTAGACATCCTGCATATTAACCCACACAGTCCCCCTCAACATTTAGTAGAAATCAATCCTTATGCTTCTGTGCCTACTTTAGTAGATCGAGATTTGGTTTTATATGAATCGCGAGTAATTATGGAATATTTGGATGAGCGTTTTCCGCATCCACCATTATTGCCAGTGTATCCAATTGCTAGGGCTCAATGTCGTTTAATGATGCATCGTATTGAAAAAGATTGGCTCTCTATTTTACCAGATCTAGATAGCGATGATCCTGAAAAAGCTGAAGTAGCACGCAAAGAGTTACGTGAGCAACTAAGCGGAATCGCACCGCTATTTTCAGAGATGCCCTATTTTCTTAGTGAAGAATTTTCTCTGGTTGACTGCTATATTGCCCCATTACTATGGCGTTTACCTTATTATGGCATTGAATTGCCTAATGCAGCAAAACCAATAAGAGAGTATACGAAACGAGTTTTTGATAGAGTCTCATTTCAATCAAGTTTGTCAGATTTAGAGCGTGAACTGCAAGATGACTATGAGTTCTAGCAGACCCTATTTAATTAGGGCTTTTTATGAATGGATTGCTGATAATGGCTTAACTCCTTATATTACTGTTAATGCTAATTTTCCTGATGTTATAGTACCCAGTGAGAGCATTACTGATGGCGAGATTGTGTTAAATGTTTCGCATAAAGCTGTGCGAGATCTCCGGGTTGGTAATGATTCATTGGAGTTTAAAACCCGCTTTGGCCATAAAATTACGCATGTCTATTCTCCAATAGCTGCTGTTGTTGCTATTTTTGCCCAAGAAAATGGGCGTGGTATGATGTTTTCGCGAGATGAAGATGAAGGCGCTAGCGATGCTGGTAATACAGCGATAGATTTTGCTCCAGATTTTGCTCCTGCTGAGGAAGATGTAACTGAGTCGAATGTTTCGAAAAAGCCACATTTAACTTTGGTGAAAGCAGACGATTAAGCAGGACCATGTTAAAATATATATAGAGGGATAGCATGATACGATCAACAACCTATAGCTTATGCTTAGGCCTTTTTATCACATTAATCAGCGTGCCTGTTTTTGCTAAACATTATGGACGCGGATTATGTACAACTCCTGGTTACACCTGTATTAAGACTCAGCGTGGTGATACCTGGCATAGTTTATGGCCTGATCAACAAAAGCGACGTATTGTAATGCGTGTTAATCGTATGAGTACCAGATTGTGGTCGGGCATGATTGTAGCAGTTCCAGATGGCCTTATGGATCTTTCACATATGGATGTATCACCAATGCCATATTCAATAAAACCCAACAAACATAATACTATTATGATTAGTAAATCGAAGCAGGCCTTTGGTGCTTATGATACTAATGGTTATTTAATTCATTGGGGGCCAATATCAGCGGGTAAAGGCTGGTGCCCAGATGTTGCAAAGCGCTGTGTTACTCCTAGCGGAAATTTTTCAATAATCCGCAAAGGCGATGTCAATTGTATTTCAACAATATTCCCGGTTCCAGATGGCGGAGCACCTATGGCTTTTTGTATGTTTTTTTCTGGTGGATATGCGCTGCATGCTGGTGATTTACCTGGCTATAATGCTAG
>JAGLXC010000294.1 GCA_023133095.1 Gammaproteobacteria bacterium
TACCCACTCTATTCTTCATAGAGCCCAAAATTTAGCTCCTTCATTTTGGCTAATCCATATGCCCAAAAGTTCTTTTTCGCCATCCAGATTAACACCTAGAGCTAAATAAAAAGCTTTATTAATAACTTTTCTGTCACATTGAACCTTAATGACTAAAGCATCTAACCAGACTATAGGATATACCTTATCCAGAGGCCGTGATTGCCAGGCTTTTACCTCATCAATTACTTCATTGGTAACGTTTGAAATCAAAGTGGCAGAAACATCTACACTGTAAAGATCCTTTAGTTGCTCCTGGATATCTCGTGTGGTCATACCTCTAGCATATAAGCTTATGATCTTTTCGTCAAAACCATCAAATCGGGTTTGGTTTTTAGAGATAAGCTTCGGCTCAAAATCACCATTGCGATCACGGGGAACGGCTATATCCATCTCACCTAAATCACCTTTTATTGTCTTTTGACCATATCCATTTCGAGAGTTACCGCTGTTATTCCCTTCTGTGCTGTGTTTCTCATACCCTAGCTCTGTCGTCAATTCTCCTTCTAGCATTTTTCCCAGCAGAGATTTTTGCAGTTGCTTGAACAATCCTTCTTTCCCAAAAATATCTTCTGAACTCTCGCACCCCTTGAGCAATTCATCTAGCAGTTGCTCATTAAATTGATCATTTTTCTTCTTTTTCATAGTCAGTCTCCTATTTGGATTTATAGTTTACCTGACTATGCTTATTTACACAGATTTATTTACAGCCTCAATCAGTATTAAATTTGAACTATTACAGCTAAGGAGAAATACGCGCTCTCTTCGTCGGTTGCTCTTCTAATTTTCTATCTAAAGCCGCTATAACACTTTGATACATCGGATTATCTTTTTGGCAGTGAAAAAATTGCTTGTTAGCTAATTCAGTACAACACCTCTCTTGATCTGCTTCACTCAAATGTGGCCATAAAGCACTTACAGCATGCATGATAGCTTTTTTTACGTTATCAACTTCTTCTTCATAGGCAAGCTGGCCATCTATACCTCTGGGAAACAAGTCACGTGGTTCTTCAAAGGGATAGCAATGTCCATAATATCTAGCCCTATTTTCATAATCAGCATCACTAGGATCACTATTTGGAAAAAAACTAAGTATTTTGTCCAAAATATCTCTCTTGGGTAAGTTGCTGATGGCTGCAGGAAAATAATGCACAAGATTTATTATTAAAAAATATAGAAATTGTTCGTTATTGCCATATTTATGTTTATGATTGGCAAAGTTCACTACTAAGTCTCCCAGATAGTTAGTTGCTAAAGACTCAGAAAGAGAAGGGATGATTTCAGACGCAGCGTAAATAAATTTAGTTACATGGCTGCTGCTTTTTTGCGTATATTGTGTACATTCTGTCCCTGTGAACTCATCATGATAACTAGCGAATATTGCAAATGGCGCTACTTGTTGCAATACAGTTAAGCACAAAAATGCTGACTCTGCAGGAAATTTTGACCCGATCAGTGCAATTATTTCTAAATAGTGAAATAGTTTTTTGGTGGCTATACTACAAGGCAAACTATCATAAAAGCTAGTAAACTCTCCAGGTTTATGTATTAATTGTAGTTGTGGCAACAATTCTTGAATTAATCTCGCTAAATTTGTTGCGTACTCAGCAGTATTACTTGCTGCTGCTTTATTTAGTCTATTTAACATATCAGCTTTTATTGGGGGGGGTAATCAGAACATCGAGATAGTTGCGGAAACCCTTCAATACCGCCTTCAGTATAATGGCCATCAAAAACAGCTTGTACCAAGTTTTGTACATCAATATGTTCTGGTGTTGCTGGAACTGGCAGTCCATCTTTTACTATATTACAAAGTCTTTCAAGCTCAGCTACACGCATGGCTAATTCTTGATCTTCAGGTTTATCCTCTAACATGTAGAACTTTATTAGGTACTCAATATATTTTTTTGACTCATAGTGGCTTTGGTTTGATTCTGCCAAGACCAATGTTTGTTCAAAACATCTAGCGCGTACTGGTTTTGGCAATTTTGGGCACAATCGATAAAATAAATGTTTTAATCCATAGCTTGGGTGTTTGTTTATAGGATCAAATATACTATCTAGTATTGGGCCAACAATATTTTTAATTTTACTAGGATCATTTTTTTGCAGAATAAACAGTAGTTCATTAAAGCATTCTTCTTCCAAACCATAATCTAAAGCACCTGCTATGCTAATACGTTGAATGACTTTTACAAGATAATTATTGGATGATTCATTATTGTATTCTGTTGCATAGAACATCCCAAACATTACTATAGGTATAGTAACCCAGTCACGGGGATGATCTTTTTGAAACATTATTAATAGTTTTTCGCTTATATAGATTTTATCTTCTTGACTAAGATGATGATAAAGCATTACAGAAGTTGTCATACATTGTTTTGCGGATAGATAATTTTCAGCCCTTTGTAAATTATACTTGCGTGCTTCAATTCCAAAATGAATAGATTTGCTAAAGGCGTCACATAGTTTGCCAATATCTTCTAAGACTTCGTTAATGCTTGCTTTCAACCATTCTATAACCGATTCCTTTTCAGTAGCATGCAGTGAATGATACATAACAAAACATACATAAGGCAACAAGGTTTCTCTAGCAGCAAAAGTTTTTAACAGCCGTAGATCTGCATCGTTAGCGCCACTATTAGGAATAAATATTTTTGCTCCTAGGCATAGAATACGTAAGGTGATTGGGGTATTAAAATCATTAGCGAAATTTATTATAACTTCAGCAAAGCGTTGAGAAATGCAATTAGGGTTTCTAGTAATATGCGGTAGATATTTAAGCAGCCATTTCCTTTTATTTGAAACGGTTGCGTGAATAAACCAATTGTAACTTCCCCAATAATATCCTTGCCTATTAACTCGCTTAACAGCTAATAAACCATTGGAATCTAAATGACCCGCTATAAGATCACATGCTGGTTGAAAGAACGTGAGCATCACCCCAACCCTATTGATTGTGTGGTTGCATATTCTTGTAGCTTTCTATCTGAAGCATCTGTAATATTTTGATATACCGGATTATCTGCTTGGCAAT
>JAGLXC010000295.1 GCA_023133095.1 Gammaproteobacteria bacterium
CATGACCAACATGCAATGGTCCTGTAGGATTTGCAGAGACAAACTCAATGTTAACTTTTTTGCCTATGCCAATAGTGCTAGCGCCATAGTTTGCGCCAGCAGCTAAAATAGTATTAATTACAGATTGGGCTGCGGCTGTAGTTAAGTAGAAATTAATAAAACCAGGACCTGCAATTTCAGCGTGATCTAATTCTGTCGCACTCGATAATTGATCAACTATTAATTGGGCTAAGTCGCGCGGCTTTAAGTCTGCAGCCTTAGCCAATGTTAGGGCAATATTGCTGGTAAAATCACCATGCTGTTTGTCACGGGTGCGCTCTACCAGAATTTGCGGGGTTAAATTTGCGGCTAATTTGTTATCAGCTTGCAGTTTTTTTATTGCATTACTTAATAAGTTTTGTAGTTGTTGTTTCATATTTTTTATACTCTTTGCGATGGGAAAACTTTCAAAATAACAAATGGTAAAATAATATACAGGAAATCACCACAGATAATAAAAGTTTCAAAATGCCAAATACTGGCTATTTTTAAAGAGGCGGGTGGAAAATAGCTTAAGCCAATGCCTGTTAAACAAACCATAATACTAAGGCCGCAGGTTACCCATAGCGTTATATTACCGCCTGGTAGCTGAAATGCCCGTGTCACTTCGCGCTCACTGTAGCGTAAACGAATAGCTGCACTGAAGACCAAAACATACATAACCAGAGTAAACTGACTGGTTAAGACCATTAAAATCCAAAAAGCGGTGCTAATAGAGGCAGAGAAGAGAAACAGTAATGAGAGCCCAGTTGCTAATACAGCCTGTAGCAGCATAGTATGAGTTGGGATTCCACGTCTACTTTCATGGCCACACCAGCTAGGAAAATAGCCCTGTTGCGCAGCCACTGCTAAGCCGCGAGCTGGTGCTAAGAGCCAGGCGCTAAGAGAAGAGATTCCATTTAGAGCAATTAACAGGCCCAGAATTGGCAGGGCCCAGGCTAGATGGTACATATGGAAAAAGTCACTAAATCCTGCCATAACGCCAGATACCAGGCTAAGCTGCCCGGGTGGTACTACCATAGCGATAGCCAGCGTTGCAAGCAGAGTCAGGGCTAAAATTATGCCAGCTGCGAGACTAATGGCATTTGGGAAATCGCGCTTAGGATGTTTTACATTAGGGGCATGAAACGCGGTAATTTGCATACCAGCATAGGCATAGAGAACCACTATTAAAAAGGCGATATTTTTTATGTGCATTGATGGTAATATGCTGTGCCAGGTGAACTCTATTTGGAGTGGTTTTCCGCTGATGAACCATAATATTCCCAAAACAATAATAATAATTCCCGGAATGATCGAGCCAAAAATAGCACCAACAATGTTCAGGCGACTAGATGCTTTTACTCCTAGAAAGTTAAACAGGGTGCAGCCCCAAATAAGAGCTAACATAAGGCTAAAGATAATAAATTTGTGCTGATCAACATGGGGTAGAAAAACATAGGCTAAGGTGGCAGCTATAAAAGATAGTGTAGTTGGAACGCCAATAACATTGTTTAGCCACTCAGACCAAATTGTAAAGAGGCCGGTTTTGTGGCC
>JAGLXC010000296.1 GCA_023133095.1 Gammaproteobacteria bacterium
ATTATTCGCATCAGTCGCGCCAATATATCCAGACTGAAGGAACCATGGGAGCGCTGTTTATCTTTGCTATCATATTCATCTATCTGATTTTGGCCGCTCAATTTGAGAGTTTCCGTGATCCATTGGTAGTTATGTTATCCGTGCCTTTGGCATTTACTGGTGCGCTTTTGGGGCTTTATCTATGCCATGGTACCTTAAATATCTATACTAATATTGGACTAATAACCTTGGTCGGGTTGATTACCAAAAATGGTATCTTGATTGTCGAGTTTGCCAATCAGCAGCAAGAGCGTGGTGTGGCATTTTTAGATGCTATTTTAGAGGGTTCAGCAGAAAGATTGCGCCCAATTCTTATGACTACGGCTGCTATGGTATTGGGAGCTGTTCCATTAGCATTAGCTACAGGAGCTGGAGCTGCCAGCCGTGAGCAGATGGGTTTTGTAATTGTATTTGGTATGAGTATTGGTACCTGCTTTACCATATTTATTCTTCCGGTAGCCTATTACCTTATGGCCAATAAACTAGAGGCTAAAAGCGACGAAGAATCGTAGAGGCGGCCTTTGCGGGTCGCCTGTTTATTCTCGCGGTCAATCTAGTTCAGCAGGACTTGTAACTAAGTAGTTAATCCGGAATGGATGCTATACCCAAAGCGATTGAATTTTAGGCAAGGCGCCAAACCCATGAGCCACCGGAGTTTATATATAATAAATGAGGATGGCGAATGGGTGCAGGCAACACAGCATAAACTTCAATCACGAAGGGTATATCCAATGATTTGGGTTTTTGGAGTACTATATGTTTGAACCTAATACCTTGGAGGCAAAAATAGCAGAATTGCGAGAGCTGCTGGTGTCGCCTGTCTCCTCTTCTATAAGCCAAGAAATAATCAAGCAAAAATGGCAGTCTATTTTTACGAATTATGCACCAAGTACATCACCATATCTATTAGAGAGAATATCGCTGTTAGCAGAGGAGATATTACGTTGGTTTCGTGATAATTTTTTAAGTGCTTGTCAAGATAGAGGTGTGGCTCTAGACAATATAAAAGCCAGATTTTCCTATCTTAACCAGTTAAAACAAGAGGTGTTATCTATAGGATTGGCGCCAGTAAAAGTAAGTGCGCTTTCTCAAAATCTGGTATGTTATTCCAAGATAAAAGAGCGATTTAAATCACAACAAGCTAGCCAAATATTTAGTTCTGACTTTATTCAAACTGCAGAGTTACTGCTTGAGCTTGATGCACTATCACGAGAAACTAAAGGAAGAACACAAGAGCTTTTGCAGAGATGTTCAGAGGTTATTTCAAGGTTACAAAGTCCAGTTTCTAGAGATTTATGTTATGACATAGCTGAGCAGGTATGTATAGTAGTTTATCTTTTGTACTTGGATATATCTTTCTATTTAGCTAGAGGCTTTGATATTAGATTTACTAAGCAGGAGATGATCCAGCGAGCAGAAATACCTGCGCAGTTTAAAAAAGAGAGTTGTAAATATACCGATTATTTGTATGTTGCTCAAGAAATTGAGGCTGCTTTAGTTGCAATAGAGGCAAAGATAGAATGCCAGTTAGCTGATTTATCTAGCAGGGACCATCAGTTTACTTTTCGGAGGTGGCCAAGGAAAAAATTTAGTCATATTGTGCGTAAATTATCTGAAGTAGAGCTTTCTGCTGTTTCTCAATTGAGACAGGGAGAAGAGCCGCTGCTAGCAGATACTTTAGAGCTGCAAAAATGGCTAATAGTACTTAATAACTTATTAGATTCGCGAAAATTTTATCCAGATGATGGCGGTCAAATAGATAAAAGAGTTGCTGAAATTTGGCAAATGGTTTTGTCATTAAATGATAGATTAAGTGACTATAGTACATTAGAGCGTCTATGCGGATGGTTGCAGAGGTCTGAGGTGAAAGAGCTCTGGGATAAGGTTGGAAAGAAAAAGGGAGAATCTCTGGTCTTTACTCCAGCTAAAGAATTACCCCTTGCTGTAAGCAAGTTATTGCCATCAAGTGGTAAGGTTAAGTCAGCTAGAATCAATGATCTATTACGCTTAGAAAACCAAAAAGTTGAGTATGAAGGATTTATGAACTATGACTTTCCTGCTGATGTCTGTTTTGTTAAAGGAGACACAAAAATCAATATTGCAGGCCTGAATGCTTTTGCACAATTGTATCCAGTAAGCTTATTTATGCAGCAGTCTTATGAAGTTTATGAATTATTAAAACAAGGCGAGAGAATCGTTATTGTCTCTAATGCAGCACAAGCAGATAGTGCTATGTTTGTTATCGGCGTGTTTGAGCATCTTTGTATTGCTGCACATACACAATGTATGCCTGCTGAATTGATTTTGAATTTGGGTGATATCGTAGCAGAATTACACTGTTGTTCTGTCTTTGAGATAGCCCAAATGCTGACAAATAGAGTGCTAAACTTTATTCCCACAAAAAATATAGTTAAGTTTTTTGGAGGTTATCGACTTAGATCTATGTTGATGTCCTGGTATTATTTATTGGCTAATAATGATGCTGCATTGGAGTCCATAGCTAGAGCTTTTTCTCTGGAAAGTAGTAGCAATAGTTTAAAATTAAAAGCCATTGCTTCGGATATTAAGGGATTCTTAAGCTTGATAAAAGATAAGCTTGAGCAAGAATATATTAGCTGCTTTTTAAAAGTCCTATCTGGTTTTTTATCGCTATTTTCAGAAGAACAGCTAAAAATTATTGTTGGACAATTTAGTAATGATGAATATGTCAATTTGCTCGATTTTTTG
>JAGLXC010000297.1 GCA_023133095.1 Gammaproteobacteria bacterium
CTCTCTATTTGTACGCCTTTTTAACTTGTGGTGGTGCCGCATACCCTGCAATTGCCAAACCCCAGTGGTTCTTGTCTGGAGAATAGTCATACCGCACCACTTTAAACACAAAACTAGTCTCTGCATCCATGGCAATATGGGATTCATTAAAGCTCTTATTTTCTTCAGGTGGCGCCACTGCATTAATAGTACGCATGCGAAGATGCACCAGCCAGGTTCCATTACCAATATATCGCACCTCTTTTGGAGAAAAAGAGCTACCCAGCACACCAAAAGTAATCTGCTGGTGTTTATATAAAAATCCCTGTTCATCCATTTTTTTGCCCTCCTCTTTCAGGGTGTTCTGAAATGACATCGTCAAATAGGGCGCAAATTTCTTAATATTATCTACATAGTCATGTTTTCCATTTACAGGCCAGGTTTGTAATGCCTGCCAGATATAATAGGTAAACGCATAAACCCTGGCAGAATTGATTTCTCCAGGTTTGATTTTTAATCCGGACGCTGGAATTGCCGGTGGCACATTAACCGTAATATCATTTGGGACTCTAAACAAAAATACCCCTAAAAAAACATTCAATACAAAAGATAAAACTAGAGCAAATGCTAGACAAATAATAGCTAATTGAGCATTGCCTAATGCATGTTTAAATCGGCTCATAAATATCTCCCAATCATCCAGATCCCAGATCGTCTAATTATTGGCGTTTTGATAAAACCTTTTTGTTCCAGTTTAAATGTTATTAACTGCTGCACATAACCTGGCTCCTTATCCCGCTTAATTTTCTCCACAATCCCTAAGGCAAAAAATACTACTGCCAAACTTAAAACTGCCCCTATCAAAATCCCATAAAAAATATTACTCCAGGCTAAATAGCCAAAAAGTCCAAAAATCGCACAAATTGGCAAAGAAACTCCAATAATAGTGAAATAGAGCTCTCTTTCACTGCAGCCTTTAAAAATAACTGGGTCAAAGTTTAATCTATTAACCAAAAGATCTAGTTCTGCCATACTCTAATTCACTCTCCAAATACTAATCTGTATCCTTAGATTTGTAATTCTGCAAAAAATCACTTTTTTTAACAAAATCTATTAATTCAAATTTTGACTTGCAACTCAATTTTCCTCTCATATTTTCAGTATAAAACTCTACTGTCCTAGGTGATAAATTTAGTTCCTCAGCGATACCACGCATACTCTTCCCTTGAAGTAATCGCATCATGCAGGCTGCTTCTCTTGGGGTAAAATATACTCCTGGAAAATTATCGCCTAAAAAACAAGCTATTTTCTGTCTGTAATTAGGGCCACTCATAATCAAATCAAGAGTTTTTCCTATATTAACTACTTTAGAATTACCTGATATCTTTTTTGTCATGATGAACCCCTCTAATTAACAAATACTCAATTTGTTCTTTATTAAAAATTGATGATTATGTACTAATAGTATTACTCGCACCGCTCCAGCCTATAGCAATCAAGGCTAACCCAAGAAAACCACAAAAAATTACCACTAGAATCCCAATCAAACTATTGCCATGCTCCTGCTTCTCTTCGGCAGAGCGAGAAGCTATTTTTATAAGATTCATAGCGCATACTGCACACAAAAACACCCCTATACCTAAAATGATATATTGCAAGGTCGAGCTAGTAGTGTCCCCTGCTGTCTTTTCTAAATCAGATGGATCTATATTCATATTCCCAAATGGGCTATCACTGGCAAAAGCCAGGGTGCTATTGAGCAATAAAGTAAGCCAGATATATGGCCGCAAACTTATATTTAAAAAAAGCTGATTTATTTTTTTAATGCATTTCATTTACTTCTCATCTCCAAAAATTATTTAAAAACCCAAGAAAAACAAACACCATCATGATTACAAACAGAATATAGCCAACTATCCACATACGACTTGCGTCCTCTACAATCTCTAAGCGATGCGCCAAAAGCGTCACTAAAGCTGCTGCAGTAACAATGACCAGCGTTCCAGTTAGCCCAACTACCCAATGATTAAACCAAACAGCACTAAGTCCTGAACCATCTTCAAAAGCAGATAGCGACATTACTCTCCTCCCCTATTAACATTCTGTTGAGTAATAAAAGAAGATTTCAGCGGTTTAACTACTCTTGGTTCAATCTTGGCTGCATTAATCTTTTGCGCTATTCCACTTTGTATACCCTGAATATCCTGTTGCAGCCAATCATAGTGAAACTTAACTCTGGCATTAGGATCAGCTTCCTTTTCTGCCTCAGCAATAAGAGGATAAACCGCATTTAATACATTACTGATTTGTGCTAATTCAATATTCTCTTGAAAAGGATCAGCAAATGCATTCATGCTTACTCCGATTAATAAAATTAGTATGGTCTTCTTTATAAATTTCATCTTCATTGCTCAATTACATGCTGGCCAATTAATACCGGGTAATGCCTAATACCAAGACTTTTGGCTATACCATCACCGTTGACAGATAATAGAGGAAGGCCATATTTATTAGTAATCTTATGATAATCATTACTATCTTTTATATTTACAATGACTCCAATCGCCTTGATTGTTTTTAGTTTACTCGCATATTTATCCAGCCATTTCATAGAAAGATCATCGTCTCCAACTATAAAAATTGGTTCTTTTAGCATTGGATTATTGATTTTCCGAGTTTTTACTATGCCAGGTGTTAACTCTTTGGAGTCTGTCTTATAACTAAATCTATATGATTTTTTAGGATCCAAACTTTTGGATCGTTGTGACTGACTACCTTGAATTACTTGCATATATGGTTTTATGTCGGTAGTTGGACCCACAGTTGCTATAATTTTAGTAAAAGCAAAAACAGGGCCACTAACAACAAGTAAACAGGTGATAGTTGCTATATTAGGCGCCATGTCTATCCCCTAAATTAACTGCTACCTCCTTACCATTACGTCTTACTACAATAAATGGTAATGACAATTTTTTATGGGTCTCTCCTTCTAATAAATTAAACGCCTTATCCCCAAAATTTAGGGTAACTTTCTTACTCTGCACCTCTTTCTTGCTGATCTTATTCTTTTTACCAAATTCTACTATTTGTGTAGCAGTTGGCTTATTAACTGCAAATATATCAATTCTGGCACCAGATACTTTACGAATTTTCGGCAAAATAGCGCCTAATACATTACTACAAGTCTGATTATGGGTATTACAAAAAAGCTGTACTACATCTCCAGCTTGTAGTTCACTGGTTTTCATCCATGATGCCGTTATCGGATATTGCTTTGGATAAAGCTGATGCACCATTTTGGTAAAATCATGCTGCACCTGCAAAAAACGTGCCATCTCATTATGTTCGATAATAACAGCTTGTTTTATATAACCATCATATTGAGCTTTATTTTGAGCATGCATCGCTAAAACTAATAATGGACTAGTAGTATTTTTATCAACTGTTGTAGCATCTGGAGTATAATTTATATAATAGAGATATTTGGTATATTGCTCTGGACTAAGTCCCCACTCCTTTGCCATAGTGTGCTTCTGTTTTGCAGTTAAATTCTGAAACTGAGTAAAATCGTCTTTTTTATTGCCTCCTATCACATTTAACAAAGGCATCTTGGTATACTCTGTCTTTTGTACGTCTTCTTTTTCAGATGCAAAACAGCCAGAACAGATAAAAATCAATACTATAAGTGGTGCCAACCTTTTATACATAATAATCCGCCCTGTAAAACTGAGTGCAATCATTCCCATTTGACAGCAAATAAACCCTCTGTAATTCAGGTTTCTGTAAATTGGTATATAAAACTGGAGAGCTGACACAGGCAAGCTGTAATGCTGTAAATTCTGTATGAGACTTCTTTATTGAGGCACAACCCGTAACAGCAGTTGTCAGTAACAACATCATTGCAAAACCTATTGTTCTCTTGATTTTATCTATCATTAGAGCTCTACTCTTACTTTTTTACCGGTTGAGTTCTTAAAAATAATTGTGCTTGAGTCTGGAGAAATTTTATCTAGCCACCAACTAGTGCAACCAGGATCTTTCAACTTAACACTATGACAGGCAAACTGCATACCCTGCCCCATCAAGCGATAATGCACAGATCCTGTAACATCTTTAACTGCAACAGTGATCATTGCTTTTCCATTCCAAAAATCCAACCCAACAACTTCAAATGGCAAAATACTTGGTGGTAAATATCTCTGGGGCTCAAGCTGTTTGTGGATCTCTTGTAATTGAGAAACAACCTTTGCTACCTGTTTTTTAGACTCGTGATAATGCTGCTGTGTTGTTTGAACGCTTTGCCTGGCACTATCCTTTGCCTCCTTCGCATTTTGCTTGATATCAGCTATATCTTGCGTCAAGGCTGTAATCTGTTGCTCCAGCTGCTCTACACTCTGGGTTGATAGTTGATGAGACTGATTAACCTCTTGCTGAATTGCATTAAGTTTCTGTTCTAGCTCTTTAGTCAACTGTTGATTATGTTCTTTTTGCTGCATCTCTTTTGCAATTTTTAACGACGCAACATCCTGTTTATTAGTCACACTGGCGCTATCCCATAAGGTATTGTGTAAGTCATTCCGTCCATGAAAAATGGGAACAAATAAACAACATAGAACAACAGCTAGAATCACAATTGTTATGATAATACCGCTATAAATAGGTCGTTTTTTACAAAAACCCCAAATTTGCGTCATAATTCTTCTAACGACTCTTTTGGAAAAACTCCAAATCCTATTAAACCAAGCTTTAACAAAAGTAACAGCTAGCTTTAATTTTGACGGTTTTTTGTCTTTTTCTATTTCTTGTGTTTCTTGTATCTGATTATTTTCCATAGTGCGTTACCTGATAGGATATAAATTGTTAAATGTCGGTTTTAGAATAAATGAGATATAACGATGTTTAGGATCAATCAGCATCTGATAAGAGCTGCCAGCTAATACATGCAAAGCCTGATCAACACTAATAGGCCCTATCTGTCTATCTGAAAGTGGTAATTGCTGACCCAACAACGATGCTATATCTTCGCTACGATATTCGTTAGGCATTAACTTATAGCTAGTATTGTTTAAAATATAATCCATGGCCTGACCAATAGTGTTAATTGAATTCGGAAAGGTTAAAGAAAATATCTGCTCTAGTGGGTTTTGCTGCGATGCCTTTGGGGCACTGGTTGTACTTAAATAACGCCCTACCCTAACATCAGCACCAAAAACTAACACAGGCAACAACAATAACAAAAACCACCACATGTATATCATCTGCTTTGCCTTCATATCTTCACTCTAGCT
>JAGLXC010000298.1 GCA_023133095.1 Gammaproteobacteria bacterium
TATTAATAAAGTTGCGAGAGTTAGTTTTTTGAACATTCTATTAAGACCCCCAAATAATATATTTTATACTGTAATCCCAAATAAAGATTTTTTCATCCTGATAATTGCCTTATAATATCTAACTTTAGTTAAAATTGAAAATGTGAGATTAAACTATGCCAATTTATGAATATATTTGCAAAAAATGTGGCTATAAACTTGAAAAATTGCAAAAATTAAATGATTCTCCGCTTATCACCTGTCCCTCTTGTCAGCAAGATGCTTTATCTAAATTAATCTCTGCCAGTAGTTTTCAGTTAAAAGGCAATGGCTGGTATGCAACTGATTTTAAAGATAAAAATAAAGATGTGAAAGGCAAGGCTGATGTCTCTAAAACAGAAGCAAAGACTAAGGCTGCAACGGATAAAGCAGCAAAACCTAACCAGAAAAAGGATGCTGAAAAGGGTTAAACGCTCTCTTTTTGTTTAGGCAGTCGGCGTAAAGAGTGGGCAAAAAAGCCGCCAAATAGCACAATTAACCACGAAAGATATAGCCACAATAAGAAAATTGGGATAATAGCAAGTGCGCCATATACTAACGTATAAGTTGGAAAATGGGTGATATATATGGTAAATCCGTGTTTAGCAAATTCAAACATCAGGGTGGCTATTGCAGCTCCAGCTGTTGCATGGCGAATCTTCACCTTACAATTCGGAACAATAACGTATAAAACAGCAAATGCCAGGAAGGTAAAAACATATGGAAAAATAGTTAAAGACAGTTTTTTAATTTCTGGTTCAGCAATAGTGCTATAAAAAAATGATAGTGATAGCACATATGAGCTAAGAACAAAGCCTACCCCTAGTAAAATCGGTGTTAAGGTAAGAGTTGCCCAATACATAAGAAACGCTTGGGCTATATTGCGATGTTTTTTAACCCGCCAGATACGATTAAACGTCTGCTCTAAAGAGAAGATCATTAATATAGCTGTTACGAATAAAAACAGCAGGCCAGTGACAGAGAGTCTTGTTGCTTGCTGCATAAATATTTGTAAATAGTTCTGTACCACTTGAGCTGCGGATGGCACAAAATTGTTAACAACAACCTGTTGTATATGTTCGCCTATTCCCTGAAATACAGGAAATACAGCCAGAATTGATAGGCTGACAGTCATGAGAGGGACTATTGAGAGTAAGGTTACATAGGCCAAACTAGCGGCCTGCATAGGGCAGCCTTCCTGGTAGAAGCTGATAATAGTGTTGCGACAGAAATTCCATCCTTGTTTAACCATTTTTGGATTATAACAAAAAATTGGTGGGATTTCTAAATTATAAGTTAAAAATATCGCTGATATTGTGTTGGCAGATAAGATTAAAGATGGCTTCGGCACGCTGTGAGAGCTCGAGCTTTACTGGTTCGTTGGCCTTTTTAAGTTGCAGAGTTAAAGCGCGATATAGCTCTTGCCAGACTGACAAAGCAATTTCAGGTTGCCAGGCAATTAAATTATGCTGCTCTATTTGTACAGCTAAGCTTTCCAGCAGAGGCAGGGCCAGGTCAGCACGTTTGTTATCTAAACATAGCCTGGCTATGGCGCGATGATGATGGAATTTTTCTTGGGCATTGTTTTTGGGGAGTTGGTTAATAAACAGGAGCCAGCCTTTTAGATTTTTGCCTTTGACTTGCTCTTTTGCAGCACTAATGATCTCACCAATATCAGCAGTGACATTATTGGCTTGAGAAGAGCTATTTTCAGTTGCCTGGCTGATATTAGTAAGCCAGCTTTTAGTTTCTGAATTTGCAAATGGTGTGCTGTTAGCAAATTGTAGTTCAGCTAATTCCGGTAGGCGTTTAATAAGCCCCGTAATCTCGGTTTCTATTAAGATCTCGAGTTCTGGTTGTGCCATATCACGAGCTGCGGTTGCAGCATGATATTGAAGATCCAGCAAAAGATGGCCGCCAGGCTCTAAAAATAGCTCTTCGCAATGGAGATATAAATTTTTAGGATTATCAGTAGTTACAAGATGGGTTAGTTTATTTAAGCCTGCCTCGCGTGGCGCGGGAATGCGTGTTTTGTAGGATTCGTGATGAGGTAAACAAAGATCACTCCAACGTAGTGCTCTGGCGAAAGCAGTGGCTGTCGTATAGCTGTTACTATCAAGGGCTTTATTGATGATCTGTTTAGCACACTCTTCAGTATTGATCTCTGTGGGCACAGCAGCAGTAGGAGGTGGTGCTGATTGTTGCTCGTTAGCGGTTGCTGGTACAACAGGCGTGGTTTGTATTAGCTGTTTTTTTAACCATTCATCCAGAATAGATAGCCTGGGCGCTGTTTCACCGGCATGTTGCTTAATGGTTTGATTTAGTTCTGTTACCGTTGTTTGCAGCTTTTCAATATTTTCTCTGCCTAAATCAGAGCTTTTTTCAGCAAACATTAAGAGACGTGGGTTATTTAACCATTGTAGTGCTGCATGACGGGCTGTGTCACGTTGCGGGTGGATAGCTTCCCCGAAAGCAGAAATAAGCGCTTGATAGCTCTGTAACGCTGTGATCAAGCCGCTTATGCCATCAACATAGGTCGCAGCTAAAAGCATAAAGCCTGCAACCCGTAAATCTTTAGCTTCTGTAAATAAGATCGTTTTGCAGTTTTCATAAATAGTTGCATAATCAATCTCGCCTAACTTTTCCATCTCCTGTTTAATCATAGCGAAATTGTCGCTATAGCGTGGGTCTTCACCGCAGGGCAAGCCTGCTAGGGGCTGGATAATTTGTTGTATAAAATCATTCATCATAAATCGTACCATAGCAACTTATTTTTACCTCCGCAATACCGTGTCTAGGGGACGTTCTTAAATAGGGGACATACGTTGGATAGAGTTTTGTTGTAAGAGTGTCCCTAAATTAAGAGCGTCCCCCAGACACGGTATTATTTAATAAAATCAATGGGTTTGTTTGGTTGTTTTACCTTGTTTTAGGGAAGCAAAAGAGGTCGGTAGAGTACTCAAGCCTAAGCCGAAGTTGCCGCCTTGGGGGAAGGCTAATGCTTTCTTTAAGACTTGGAGAGTTGACAATTTATATCCTCAACTTGTTAAGGATATAAAGTCCACCCCTAAGCTGCGCCCGCAGTGATGAAAACTTGATCATTACTTATTTCGCTAGGATTGTTGATATTTGGGTCATATGACTTGGCTGCGATTAAAAATTCTTGTGCAGCCGGATCAGCATCTTTTCCAGGGCCGCCTCATGAAATTTTTGGATAGACTGATAATCATCTACAAATATAGGGTTTTTTAAAAAACAGAGGCTACGTGATTATTTGATTAACACGCCATAGGTACAATCTAATGAAGCTCAATAAATTCAAGGCATACGCGCTAATTGCCAAAATCTTCATGAGGTGGCCCTG
>JAGLXC010000299.1 GCA_023133095.1 Gammaproteobacteria bacterium
CTTAACACGATGCACAAGCTAAACCCTGGCTTTAGGCGTTGGGCAACTGACCCTGACGGTCCTTACACTTTGCTGGTACCTAAAGGTAAAGCGCCTGGATTTATTCAACGCTTAAATGCCCTACCCAAAAACCAACGCGTTACCTGGCAAGAGCACACAGTAAAACCAGGTGATACTTTAGGCGCAATAGCTTTAAAATATAATACTAATATTCATATCTTAAAACAGGTTAACCATTTAAAAAGCTCTATAATTAGACCAAAGCAACGCCTCTTAATTCCTGTCTCATTTCACGGCAGCATCTCCAGCCCAATTATAAAATCGCATGCAACTATCGCAGAAGAGAATTTGCCTGGGCCCAATAGAGCTATTCATGTGGTAGAAAAAGGTGATACTTTGTGGACAGTAGCAGAAAAATATGGCGTTACCACCAGAGAGTTATGTTTCTGGAATAGCATTTCACCTAAAAAGGGCTTAATTGCAGGAAAAAAATTATTGATATGGACTCCAAGCCACAGACATCACTACTATGGCCATACCTATATCTATAAAGTTATGCCAGGAGATAGCATCTCTGTGATTGCTGAACGCTTTAATTCAACCTCGAGAAAGATCAGCCATGCAAATCACTTGAAGAACAATGCTATTCGCGCTGGACAAATTCTGCATATCCCTAGCGGTTCTGTGCACTACTTTGTCCATACAGTAAAACCTGGAGAAAGCCTTAAAATAATTGCCCATAAGTTCCATGTAACAACTGCTAAATTAGAGAAATGGAACCATCTGAAAAAGGTAAAATACATTCACCCAGGTGATAAAATTTATATCTATTAATGGGGTCAGGTCTGGACATGACCTCAATTATGTTGACTCAAAAACAAAAAAGATCTACCATCCAAATTGCAATTACTTTTTAATTAAAATTTAGGAGATAACAATGTTACTGCTTGCTTGTAAATATTTCCCCGACACTATTTCCCCATCTACCTCTTCTGTAATAGCATCCAATAATCTCTTCAATAATAATTGCGCAAATAATAGCAATTAATTCTTTTTAACTAGACCAACTTATATTTTTAACCTTTACTTCAAGTGCAGTGTAGATGTACATGCACTATTTTATTCATGAGGAAATAATCATGTTACCAATTCATCGAGACATATTTTTAACCAAAGATATTTTTGAAAAACATCTATTACAACAGCTATCACTTTCCAAAGTACTCGCGCCACTTTTTATCGAGACAAAAACTGGAATTCAAGATGACCTAAACAGCATAGAACGACCAGTTAGCTTTTCAGCTAAACAAATGCCAAAAAAAAGAATAGAGATAGTCCAGTCATTGGCCAAATGGAAAAGATTAGCCTTGGCACAATATCAAATAGAACCAGGCGAAGGGATTGTTGCAGTTATGCATGCTATTCGCCCAGACGAAGAAGATTTATCTTCAGGAATACACTCTATTTTTGTTGATCAATGGGATTGGGAAAAAAGAATTTTACCTGAAGATCGCACTCTGCACTATTTAAAAACTACTGTGCAACAGATCTACCAAGCAATCAAAAAAACCGAAAATGAATTAACCGAAAAATTAGAGCTAACGCCTTTTTTGCCTGATGAGATAACTTTTATTCACGCCGAAGAACTTCTTTCTTTATGGCCCGATTTAACAGCATGCGAACGGGAGGATAAAATTTGCCAGGACAAAGGCAGTGTGTTTATTATTGGAATTGGCGGCGAGCTAGCAGACGGACAAAAACATGATGGCCGTGCCCCTGATTATGATGACTGGTCAACCCCAACTAGCGCTGAAACCAAGGGCTTAAACGGTGATATTTTAGTCTGGAACCCTATTTTACAACGAGCATTTGAAATCTCTTCTATGGGAATTAGAGTTGATAAACAATCATTGTTGCACCAGCTTGAACTGGAAGATGCAGCGCATCGCAAAGAGCTGCTTTGGCACCAAGCCCTGTTAAGCGACAAATTGCCTCTATCTATCGGCGGAGGCATTGGTCAGTCTAGGCTAGTCATGCTACTACTGCAAAAACGCCATATTGGCGAAGTCCAAGCTAGCGTTTGGCCTGAAGAAACCCTATCTAGCTGCGAGCAAAACGGGATTAACTTATTGTAAAGAGGTCAATTATCTTTTTTAGGTTACCTAACTTGCGTAACGCTAAAAAGATAACTATAATATAACTCTAAAGATTAATAACTGGAGTCTATAATATGACAGGCATTTTTCCAAGAGGCATTGCTAAAGGCACAGCTTTTTACGATCGGATAAAAGAACGAAAACAGCTAAAACAAAATATTGAGCACACCATTCACACGGTATTAATAGCTCCACGCAGGTATGGCAAAACATCGCTCATGACCCAAGTCCTGTATGAAAATAAAATCGACCACATCTGGTTTGATTTTATGACCATAACCAATAGAGAAGATACCGAAACAAAGCTATTACAGAAAATAAGCGAACTAATCATTAATATTGCCCCAACTACTACAAAATTAAAACAAATAGCGACAAAATATTTTAGCCAATTAAATCCAGAAATAACCCTAAAGCT
>JAGLXC010000003.1 GCA_023133095.1 Gammaproteobacteria bacterium
TTGAGTTAGCATCCTAATCTATTCGTGATTCATTGAGTTGGGCGGCCGCAAAGGTCGCCCAATTATATTATCTAATTAACAAAATTTTCCCATCCCAATGCAACCTCTGCAAAGTGGCGGGCTGCTGATCAGTCGCATAAGAAACACTCTTTACATTATAATCTTTCAAAAACGGTCTAAATGCTTCAGTAGTGCCTCCTGGCAAGGCTCTAACAAGATGCGGGAGAGTTATCAGCAGCAGCTTATGGCTTGGATGCCAATAGCCAATAATTCCAATCCAGAAGGGCTGTTTGCTATTTTTTATTTTGATATTAGAGTGCCAGAGCCGCAAAATCAGCATGCCTTGTTGCTCAGATTTAGACATTATTAATACCGGATATTGGTTTTGGTAGATTTGGGGCAATAAAGGCAAATGATAAACATCAGCATTACTGGCTAAGCGATGCAAAATACCCTTTAGAGTTAAATCAGGCTCATAATCTTGCCAGCCCTGCTGCTTGAGCGAACCTTTAATTTCAGCTAAATTACCAAGCCACTCAACATTAAAAGCCTCAATAGTGTGGCCTAAACGCGTAATGCGGTATAGTGGGATATAATCAGTTGTGCGCTGCTGCCAATTTTGAGTCGATATAGTATGGGTTGGCCAATCTATAGTGTAGTTATGGCGATAACTGCTAAAATTGTAGAAACCAAACAGCAGCCACACTAAAACCAGAATGCTGCATACAGCGAACAAAAATTTACGCGGCGGAATATAAGCTATACGTTTACGGTGATAAGATATAGTCGTTACTAAAACTATAGCCAGGCCTAAAAATATACCAGCTGCTACATCAGTTAACCAATGGGCGCCCAAATAGAGGCGCGAAAAGGATATCAGCCCAATTAAACAGGCGGTTACAATATAGAGCGCACGGCGCTTTCCTGGTTTTAGCTCTTCAGCAATTAAGATTGCTAAAAACCCAAATAAGCTCATAGATAGACAGGTGTGACCACTTGGGAAAGATGAGTTAAGTGGACCATTTAACAGGTGGCCAGGGCGCGCATTAAATACTAGCTCTTTAAAAAAAACTAAAGCTCCACCGCTTAAAGAAACAACCATGAGCCAGTGCATAGCAGCACGGAAATAGCGCCTTATTACCAGCCATAGTGTAACTAGCAATGCAAAACAGAGCATTGAATATTTAGAGCCCAGGATTGTAAAGGCTAAGAAAAAATTATCACAAATGCTGCTGCGTAGACTGCGTAACAGATGATAGATAGAATGATTAAATATAGTAAGCGGTCCATGGGTAAATACATTTACCATGATAATAACAAATAGTATGGCACAGATAATTGCATAGACTGCTAAAATCAGCTGATGATGGTTCTCGGGATTGTACGGATCAGTTAATATAGCAGTGATCCAGTGAGTTTTACGTTTTAACTGAAGAAAGCGCCATATTACCCGAGTCTTTTTATCGATCTTTTTCGCAAAATATTTGCTGCCCAGGCGGATTAGCCAGGTCAAAAGCACAAAAGCTGCAATAACGATCAAAGCTAACACAATAAACTCAATCGCAAGGCCAGGCGGTAGCTCTAAAGAGAGCGCGCCTAAGATAATACCAGGAATCATGTAGCCTACAGCCCAGGCCGATGCTGAAGGAATTGCAAAGAGCAAAAATCGTAGTGGACGCATGTTTAAAGTACCGGCAATTAAAGGCACCATAGAGCGCGCAGGCCCAAAAAAGCGGCCGATAATAATGCTTTTGCCACCATGATTAGCAAAAAAGCGTTCACCTTTTGCCAGCCATTCAGGATATCTAGTAAAGGGCCAAACCTTATGAATCCGAGACTTATAATGAAAACCAACCAGATAGCTAATAAAATCGCCTAACACAGCGCCAGACATAGCCCAGATAAGCGTGCTTTCT
>JAGLXC010000030.1 GCA_023133095.1 Gammaproteobacteria bacterium
CCGCGCAGCGGTTTAGTTCAATATTCTGAAAACAACCTATGAGATGCTGGGCGAAACAGAATTAATAGAAGCCGCTAAAATATTTTTTAAATTTCCAAAGGAAGTGATTTTGCACGAAACAGAGTGGTTGGTGGATGTTGTTTGTGAAATAGCGAGACAAGGGAATGTAGATGCGAAAGAAATCATTAAATCTCTAATAGATAGAAATCCAACTAAATACTGGGATTTAAAACATTACAAATAATGTATCACAACAGATATGGATGCATAGATTAAAATGATCCAGGCAGGAGACGTAGTCTATTGTGAGCAAAATTTATGGCCATCTGGTCTTGCGCAAGCTAGTCTTGTTTCATCAGTAATATTAGTTTCAAATTCACTTTAGCTGGCTGTGTAAACAAGCTAGAAGAACTACAATGCGTGGTTGTGGAAGGTATGGTGTTTGGCGTCAGAGGCTATCTGGAGTTTAGTAAAGCGCTCCTAGATATCAGGATGATATCGGGACGGTACATGGACGTACCATGGAGCGCGTAACAAATCCAGATAGCCTCAGCCAAACACTAATGCCTATAACCTGTTATATATGGATCAATTTTGATGTAGAAGCCATGGTTAATTATCCACTCTATTCTTCATAGAGCCAATTGTTTATGGTGGCAATTTACCAACCATACTATGGGTTGTAGATGAGGTAGAGGGTGGGCCACCTCTGTCAACTAAAAATAGTTGCGCAACTAAAAACACATGACATACAGGGAAATCGGGTCAAACGCCCAAGCCTGTGAGATATAGATTTTGGCGACATTTAGGGCGAGCCCGAATCTGTGCCAGGTAACGCAGGGTCAATTTGACAGGAAGTCAAATTGAGCGCCAAAGCAACAGGACGTTGCCCTGGCGCGACCCTGTGTTACCAAGCAGATGAGGGTCAGCTCGCCCTTGGAGCCAAAAACCATATCTTGCAGGCGCGTTTGGCCCTATTGCCGTGACATGACATATTGATAATCAGTCATAATAAACATGATGTTGTCTATCGGACGCTTATATTGTATCTATAAGTGTCCGATAAGTTAGGGTAAGATTATGGAATGAATTTTAGTATTTTAGATTATGGGTGCAAATATTGCTGACCCGCAACCATTGTCAACTAAAAATGGTTGCGCATTAAAATATATAGAGCAAGGATTAAGTGCAGAACAAAACATTCAGCAAATCATATTTGCGAGCAATGCGCCATTAAGATATGAATTTAAGAAACTATTTAATTCATTATTTAAAAATGCAGCGGCCTATATAGAATTAATAACGTTAATTGCTAAAAAGCAGGATGGTATAAAACGCTCCGAGCTAGAAGCTAGTGCCAAATTGTCATTAGGCGGTGGGCGCTTAACTGACAGGATAAATGATTTGTGTTCGGCAGGATTTATAGAATCACGCCTTGCATGGCAATATAATAGAGGAGAATATTATAAGCTAATCGATGAATTTAGTTTGTTTTATTTACACTGGGTGACATCTAAAAAGGCTGAACGCTTTACTCAAGATCATTGGTTAAACCAAACAAATAAATCATCTTATAAAGCTTGGGCTGGATATGCATTTGAATCTATTTGTATGAAGCATATAGATCAAATAATAGCCGCTTTAAAAATTAAAGGAGGCAGCATAACCAGCACTTGGCGATTTATACCTAAAAAGCATTTGGAGGATGGTGCACAAATTGATTTATTAATTGATAGAAATGATAATGCTATTACTATCTGCGAAATCAAACACACAGCCAATCCTTTTGCTATCGATAAAAAGTATGCCAAAGACTTGCTGCGGAAAGTGGAAGTTTTCCGCAAGAAGACACGCACCGATAAACAGATTTTTATAGCTATGATATCAGCAAACGGACTTAAAGCTACGATGTATTCAGAAGAGCTAATAACTGCTGTAGTAACATTAGATGATCTGTTTACTGGGGATGAGGCATCTCAATGAACTCACACATATTACTAGACTGATGGGTATTAGGGCGAAAGCACCGAGCCAGAGCCAGTTTATTGTGATTGATGTATGTTTAAATATCCTCATATGATAATATACCCTTCGCGATTGAAGTTTATGCTGTGTTGCCTGCACCCATTCGCCAT
>JAGLXC010000300.1 GCA_023133095.1 Gammaproteobacteria bacterium
CAACCGGAGTTTATATATGGGCTTATGCCCGTTTTATATAAAGCATAAATGAGGCTTGCGAATGGGGAAAGACATCAGCATAAAATGCAATCGCGAAGAGTAACAAGGAGCGGAACAATGAAAAAGTTATTACCACTAGCAATAGCACTATTTCTTTTAGTCCCAGTGTTAGCCTCAGCTATGCCAACCGTAAAAGATATCCATAGGCATGGCATAATTTCTCTTGATCAAATAGCAACTTTATATACCCAGGCGAAAAAAGGCGACGCTTTTAGCCAGGCAGAGTTAGGGGCTAGTTTGCTTAATGGCAGCCTGGGAATGCTTCCCAATATGCAGAAGGCCTTCTACTGGATCAATAAAGCAGCTGCGCAAGATAGCGCTTATGGCTATTTTCTTTTAGCTAATATGTCTTTGCATGGCTCTGGCGTATCTCATGATTGCAGCAAATATTATGAATATGTAGGGAAGGGCATAAAAGTATATCGACAAAAGGTAGCGCAACACGCTTATACCAAACGCCAAAGAGCTGAAGTCGATTACTATGTGGCTAATTTATATTTTTGGGGGGTAAGTGGCGCGGTAAAGCAAAATTTAGCTACTGCCTTTGCCTTGTATAAAGAATCTGCAGAAGATGGTTTTGTCCACTCAATGCAAAGAGTTGAATTTATGTATCGTTATGGCTTGGGGGTAAAACAGAATCTGCCTAAAGCCCATAAATGGGCTCTGCTCTTAGCCAGAGTGGGGTCGCCAGAGGCTGAATACATTGTTGGCCGTGATTATTTGTATGGTTTAGGGGTTAGCAAAGATAAGGCGCGAGCTATATTATGGCTACGTAGATCTGCTTTACGCAATTATATGCCGGCGATAGAAAATTTAGCCCATCTCAATAAACTTCAGCAAGGCAGTGGTCCAACTACTAAAGATAATATCAGCAATGTGTTAGATCAGATAAATAAAAATATTGTAAATCTGCGGAGTAGATATCCAGCAGCTGGGAAATTTTGAGAATAGTTTTATGGTAGAGTCGAGTTTAAAAAATCTTTGGGGACAGCGTATTGCTGGGCTAGATCTGCAAGAAGATATGGTTTTTCGTCCAGTCACTCATAGTGATATTGCTTATCTGCAACAAAAGTTTCCATTTTTGCAAATGATAAACGGCAATGCCTGGTTTGAGGATGAAATTATACCAAAGTTTATTACTGCGGAAAAAAGTGGTTGGGTGGTTCATGACTATGGTGATGCAATGAGCGTTTCGCCAGGACAGTTTTTATATACCGGCTGGGATGATAAGGCCCTGTTAACTGATTTGACCAAAGAGTCTGCGACAACGGAAGATGACGATGATGAAGGTGGTGACGAGGGCGGTAGCAGTAGCGGCACTGATGAACCTTTATATACTGGCAAAGGCTCTATTATCAAACAGATGTTTGATACAGCTCAAGCGATGGTAGATTTTGCTATACAAAAGGGCTGGGAAGGCATAGAGATTATCGACGGAACCCATACGATGCAGTGGGCTGCCTGGGTCGCAGCGCAAGAGAAAGATTTTTTGCTTGATGGCTTTGAGCCTGATGAAGAGGATGAAAAACGTGCTCGTCGCATCTCAGAGAAGATTCGTGCTAGAACTGCGACTAAAAGAGCGGGAATGCAGTCTGGTAGGTAATTGACTCTGGGGTCTATTGGCTGACTAATTCACTATACATCTTAAATTAGTCTTGACTATTTTAAGATGTATAGTAAAATGGTCGTATGCGTAGACTATATGGATCAATAATTGAAGAACATTTCGCTGTTTGCCAACAGATGCTGTTTTTAATGGGGCCAAGACAAGTTGGCAAAACATTTGTTTGCTCATCAGCACAAACCCTTACGAAAAATTTTAACTGCTTAAATTGGGACAATAAGGATCATAGGAATATCATCTTGTCTGGACCTACTAAATTAGCAGACTATTTAGGTTTGCAAAAATCTTTTGATATTATGCCTATCGTTGTGTTTGATGAGCTGCATAAATATGGAGAATGGAAAAATTATTTGAAAGGATTTTACGATAGTTACAAAGATCAAATTAGAATTATTGTGACAGGCAGTGCCAAGTTAAATGTGTATAAACATGGCGGTGACAGCCTTATGGGGCGTTACTTTTATTACCGAATTCATCCCATCTCAGTAGCAGAGAATTTACGTATAACATTAAACGATTCGGAAATAGCTACACCACAACCTATACCTAATGACATATTTGATGGGCTATATAAGATGGGGGGATTTCCTGAGCCATTTTTAAAAAATAATCCACGCTTTACCAGGCGATGGAAAAACATTAAATTAGAGCAGTTGTTTCGTGAAGATATTCGTGACTTATGTAATATTCATGAAATTGCATTATTAGAATTTTTAGCACAATTGTTAAAAAACCAGGCAGGACATTTGGTAAACTATAGCAATCTGGCTAGCAAAGTAGGGGTTTCCGTAGATACAATAAAAAGATGGATTGCTACTCTGGAGAAATTTTATTACTGTTTTAGCCTAAAGCCATGGAGCAGAAATGTTACCCGTTCTTTGCTCAAGGAGCCAAAGATCTACTTATGGGATTGGTCTGAGATAAACGACATAGGAGCGAAAACTGAAAATTTTGTTGCCAGCCATTTGTTGAAAGCAATACACCTGTGGATTGATAGAGGTTTAGGAGAGTATCAACTGTTTTTTATACGAGATAAGGATAAAAATGAAGTTGATTTTCTGGTGACTAAAAATG
>JAGLXC010000301.1 GCA_023133095.1 Gammaproteobacteria bacterium
GCAGAAAAATTGGATCTCATTTTAGAACGAGCTCATCCAAATATACAAAAACTTGTCCTGAAATATTTAATAGCACATCCCGAATGGCTGGGGATTTTTCTTAGGATAGATGCGCCTAAGTTAGCTGAACATCGAGCTGATCCCTCTATTATCAATACTCAACATTTGGGAATAATGGGAAAATTAACCATGGGCAAATTGCCAGGTTACTTGACCAACATAAAAGAAGGAAGTTTAGATGATCCTACAAGCATAAAATTAATTTTTGCTATCGCATTAAATACACCAACGCTATACAATACGTTACTAGAATATTTAGCACAAATGTCTACAGATAAAATAGCGTTATTAGATCAATATACTCGCAAACAATTAGATGCTTTATTGATCGTCACTAATCCTAATAAAACTGCTGCTAAACAACAAATTAATACCCTTTTAGATGAAATCAGATCTGATGAGCGCCTACACCACGCAGTTATGTTCACTCTTGCAAATTTTCCTGCAAATCACATAGCAAACTTAAATTTAAATATCCTCCAAACAGAGATGAGGCCCTTAATTCTTCTAGGTAAATTAAATAATCAACCTAAAGAGGCTTCACAAACAGCGTTAGAAGATATTTTAAGCACTGCTGCAGGCGAACAAACATTACACACCTGTGCTATTACAGTCCTGCAATCTCCACTTTGGAGATTCCTGTCTGAATCATCATTACGGATATTTAGTGGTAATGAGAAACAACTGCCAGCTTATCTAAATAGAATAGTTAAAATAATTCCTGCTAGACAGAAAGAGGAAACAGAAAAGCGCCGAAGACAGGAAGAAGCTGAACGCTTACAACGTGAAGAAGCTAAACATGCACAACGTGAAGCTGAAGAAGCAAAAGCGCACCGAAGACAGGAAGAAGAGCAACGTGATCGTGAAGAAGCTGAAGCAGCAGGGAAACGTACGCGTGCAGAAAAACCTCGTAATCAAGCAGGTCAGCCAGTGGCTACATCAGGAGATGCACCGCCGCCGCCAGCAGAAGCTGAAGAACCTCCAGCCCCTGCAGCTGAGCTAGAAGCTAGAGAACCAGTTATTGATTGGCCCACTATATTTTCCTGGATTTTAGATTACCGCAATCATGCAACTGAATTAGATAAAATAAAATGGCAAGAACATCAACATTCACTAGATGATGATGAACAATTTAATTTATTTATTACCGCATTAATTGAAAGCATCAACAGGCAGGATAATAACAGCATTGTATTACTATCACATCTTGCCTCTAGATTTGACTCAATAACTATTTTTAAAATACACTCTCAAATATGTTTTTTAGTTTCAGAAGCAATAACTGACTCAATAAAACTACAGCTTCAGGATTTAACAAATGACTCTATTTTGGATTTAACCCAACAATACCTTAACATTATTACCCCAGTCAATCCGGCCACCTCAATGTTAATAACAATTATAGAACAGAATTTTATATTAATTAATAACACTTATTCACAATATAAAAACCCTGACTGCTTGAAAGAGATACAAAAAATCCTGTTTTACTTATATGCATGGAAAGCAACAACAGGCATTTTTCCTAAGTTAGAATTATCTGAACCAACTATTGCAGCGTTAGCAAATAATGCTGCAACACAAAACATCTTGCAAAAACTAAACTTAATAACAACACCGCCAAGATCATCAGCAATCTTTTCCAGAAAAGCTCCTGTTCACCAGGAAACACAACAACTTGATCAGTTTTTGATGAAGAATAACCAAGCTATTTTATTTTTAAGAAATATCGATAGTTTTATAACAGCCACACAAAACCAAGGTGAACTTTCCCAACATATTGAATCACTTAATTTTAACTGTTATGACAAAACCTCTGTTCCTGGCTGGAACATAGCATGGAAAAATGCAACAGGCATGGCTGAACCTCCTTCTGTATTA
>JAGLXC010000302.1 GCA_023133095.1 Gammaproteobacteria bacterium
GCCATCCTTATTTATTATATATAAATTCCGGTGGCTCATGTGATTGGCGCCTTGCCTAAAGTCCAATCGCTTTGGGTATATGAAATTAAGTAAAGAGGAGAGAATCATGAGAAAGCAAGCCAATATTGTAGTAGTTGATGCTAACGAGGCAGTAGCTGATATTGCCTATCGAACCAATGAAATTTGTGTGATCTATCCAATTACGCCCGCTTCACAGATGGGGGAATGGGTAGATGTCTGGAGGGCTGAGCATAAACACAATGTTTGGAATACAGTGCCAGATGTAGTTGAGATGCAGAGTGAAGGTGGCGCTGCTGGTGCTCTGCATGGAGTGCTGCAAACAGGCGCGTTGGCTACAACCTTTACCTCCTCGCAAGGTTTGCTGCTCATGATTCCCAACATGTATCGCATTGCTGGGGAATTAACACCAACAGTTTTTCATGTGGCAAGTAGGGCGGTTGCGCCGCAAGGCATGACAATCTATTGCGATCACTCAGATGTTATGGCGACAAGAGCTACTGGGTTTGCTATCTTAAGCTCAGCTACTGTGCAAGAGGCGCATGACATGGCTCTTTTGACCCAGGCCATAAGTTTGAAATCACGGATCCCGTTTTTGCACTTTTTTGATGGGTTTAGAACCAGTCATGAGGTCAATAAAATCGAGCGGTTAACTGATGCAGAAATTAATAGTTTTTTAGATGATGAGCTGGTGTTGGCGCATCGCGAGCGCCGGATGCGGACTGAAGAGCCGTGTGCGCGCGGAGTTGTCTATAATTCAGATATCTTTTTTCAAGAGCGCGAATCAGTCAGCCCCTTTTATGATGCGCTAGCAGATACCGCAACTGAATCTATGCAGCGCTTTAAAGAGCTCACCGGGCGCGAATATAAAATTATGGAGTATTTTGGTGATCCTGCCGCTGAGAAGGTGATCGTAATTATGGGATCGGCCGCTGAAACAGTGCGTGAGACGATTAGCTATTTACAAGAGCAGAGAGAAAAGGTTGGTTTATTACAAATCCGGCTATTTCAACCTTTTAGCAGTCGCTATTTTTGCCAGGCGTTGCCTGAAAGCTGTAAAGCCATTGCGGTGCTGGATCGCACTAAAGAGCCAGGCGCAGGTGGTGAGCCGCTCTATCAAAAGGTAGCAACCGCAATCTTAGAGCATTTTGCAGCGAGCCATCCTAAGGTAATTGGTGGTCGCTATGGAATAGGGAGCAAAGAGTTTACCCCAGCCATGGTTAAATCTGTATTTGCGGAACTGGAGAAATCTGAGCCTAGAAATAATTTTACCATTGGAATTAACGATGATGTAAGCCATAGCAGCTTAGCCTATGACGAAGATTTTAGCATTGAGCCAGTAAGCGTACGGCGAGCAATTTTTTATGGTTTGGGTTCTGACGGCACAGTTGGAGCCAATAAAAACTCAATTAAAATCATAGGGGAAGAGACAAAACATCATGTGCAGGGTTACTTTGTCTATGATGCGCGTAAATCAGGTGCTCGCACAGTTTCACATCTACGTTTTAGTCCAGATGCAATTCATGCCAGCTACTTAATTACCCAGGCCGACTTTATTGGTTGCCATCAATTTAGCTTCATTACTAAATTAGACGTATTAAAGCCAGCGCAAAAGGGAGCGACCCTACTGCTTAATAGTCCTTATTCAGCTCAAGAAACTTGGGAAAGATTACCTCAGCTAGTACAGGAGACGATCATAGTCAAACAGCTACGTTTTTATGTGATCGATGCCTATAAGGTAGCCACAGAGTGCAAAATGGGTCAGCGCATCAATACCATTATGCAGACCTGCTTTTTTGCCCTAGCTGATATCTTGCCAGTAGATGCAGCAATTGCCAAAATTAAACACTCGATTGAAAAAACCTATGCAACCAAAGGTGATGCAATTGTTAAGCAAAATTTTGTCGTAGTAGATAGGGCCTTAGAAAATTTACAAGAGGTAGCAGTACCTGCTGCTGCAACATCTGCTCAAGCTATGCCGGCAATTGTGAGCCCTAAAGCACCAGCCTATGTCCAAAATGTGATTGCTAAAATGCTGGTTGATCGCGGGGATGAGCTAGCAGTTAGCGAAGTGTCACCTGATGGAACCTTTCCATGTCAGACCACTTGTTGGGAAAAACGTAATGTAGCAGAGAAGATTCCAGTTTGGGATAAAGACAAGTGCGTAAAGTGTGGTCGCTGCAGCTTAGTTTGTCCGCATGCGGCAATTCGGGCTAAAAAGAGCGACTCTGAGTTTATGATTCAGGTCTACCCTGAAGATTGTACTGGCTGTGGCTTGTGCGTCGAGAACTGTCCGGTTAAAGCGCTGGAGTTACAGAAAAAAGAGCCAATCTTACAAGAGACCAAGGCTAAATTGGCAGAGTTTGAATCGCTACCATATGGTGATCGCGAACAGTTAAATAGCTCAAAGATAAATGAGCTGCAATTTATTCAGCCCATGTTTGAGTTCTGTTGCGCTTGTGCTGGCTGCGGTGAGGCCTCTTATGTGAAGCTTTTAACCCAACTCTTTGGCGACCGAATGTTAATTGCCAATGCCTGTGGTTGCTCTATTGTTTATGGAGGTAATTTACCAACCATACCTTGGGTTGTAGATGCGGCAGGGCGAGGGCCGGCCTGGACTACGTCGTTATTTGAAGATAACGCTGAATTTGGATTTGGATTTAGAATCACTGAAGATCAGCATAAAATACAAGCAAAACAATTATTACAAGAATTATCTAAAGTAATAGGGGAACATTTAGCAAAAGGCATCTTGGCACATGTAGATGATAAAAATGAGAAAGAAATTTTTACACAACGCAATCGAATTATAAAACTTAAAGAAAAATTACGCACTATTAAAAAGAAAGCCGCAAAACAATTATTATCACTAGCTGATCATTTGGTTTATCGTAGTATTTGGATAATTGGTGGTGACGGTTGGGCGTATGATATTGGCTTCGGCGGAGTTGACCACGTCA
>JAGLXC010000303.1 GCA_023133095.1 Gammaproteobacteria bacterium
ATAATTTGCCACCTAATATACATAAGGTCCTTACAGGATTGCAGCAGAAAACAGATATACCTGTGGTTTTCCCCAGTAGGTTGCCGACGCCTCCAGCGCATACAGCGTATTATGTCAGTACCGAGGTAACTAAGCGTGGTTACACTATCTATGTTGATTCTAGTAAAGATTGTCATGGTGTGCATAGCTGCAATATAGGTATGATCAAAGCTGAGACAGGCGCCAATCCTGTGATCTATTATGATATGCAGAATCAGGAGCTGACAAAATCTGTGATTTTAAACCAGAATCGTAAAGGCTATTTTACCCCAGGGCACCCTATGGGTGATTATTGGCCGACCAGATTGGTGTGGAGAGATAAGAATATTCTCTATACAATTATCTGGCAGCTTAAGCCACAGAGTGAGCAGGTTGATATTATAGCTATGGCAGATTCGTTCTATAAGACAAGATAAGCGGTTTTATAGTATTCCCTCAGGTGTAAGTCCGAGGCTGAATGCGGCTGGTGACTTAACTTTGCCACCTTTTATTGAAGTCGCAAATTGCGACTTCAATAACGCCCATTCATTAGAATTTAGTTCAATTATGTAACCAGCTGGAAATTTTTCAGGGTTCCTGCTTATGGCTTCATTAATTCTTTTGGTTTCGACGCCGTAAAGTTCTGCTATATCACTATCCAAAATAACTTTTTGGCTTCTAACTTCAATAATTTTAGTCTTTACTTGATCATACTTAATTATTTGCATATTCACCTCATCTTATTGTTATCCAAATATAGTTTTCAAGTTTTTATATTTGCATAAAAACGTATCAAAAACAATATGGTTGTTTTTACTGTAGTGGAGAGATGGTTTTAATAGAGGTTTTTAAAGTTGGCCTGTTAGAGGTCATTAAAATAATCTTTATAGTGCAGCTGTAAGGTTGTTTTGATAAGTGGATCGATTAAATGATATAGAGCTTTTTCATCCTGATAAATATAGTCTTTTTCCGTTAATACCTCTAATGCTTGAATTACCGTAGCGCTGGTTAGGTTTACTTTTTGTAAAAAATCTTTACTGGTTAATTTTGTTTTAATTCCATTCGCAATAGCAATTAACAATTTGATTTGGCTAGAGCTCAATGAAGATAACTCTTTGACTACATTAGGTCGCTCGATTGCTGCATATTGTTGCCAGCTATTTTGTACCTCCTTTACAGTTGGCGCTTTAGCAAACATAGTCCATAATTTATTGCATAAGGCATTTACATAATATGGGTGTCGCTCGGTGTGTTTGAAGATCTCTTCCAATACATTATTGGATAAACTGGTTTTCCAGGTTACTCTAGCCACTTTGTTTAGATACGTAATATAATGTTCTGGCGCGATTTTATGTAATACCATGTGGTCACACAGTTTATATAAAGGCCTTGTGCGATCTTGAAACATTTTTAACAACATGCGTCTATTGCTACCTGAAAACACAAATGTTAGCTCTTTGGTTTTTTGTGCCACATGTCTAATGGCGCCTTCTATTCCTTTGCAATCTGCAAGCTCACCAATTTCTTGAAATTCGTCAATAAATAAAACTGCTTTAGTCTGTTTTTTGGTTAGCAAATTATCTAGCATTAATAATGCTTCTAAAACATTGTCAGCTGGATCGCTAGATTGTTCTGGTATTAGCTCGATGTGTATGCCATTCATGCCAATAATCCATTTGGCATTTAAGCTTTTTACATAATCGCTGATGATTTGTATGGTTTGTTCTGTAGCGGTATTAACTGCATTAATTATTTTTTTAATACCTTTTAATAACTGTTTTTCCACGGACTTGGCGTCAACTGTCACAAACAGGTCAACATCAGTATATGGTAAATTAGATTCATGCAATGCAAATAAGATTAAACTTGATTTGCCATGTCTTCTGGGGGCGGTTATTAACGTATGTTCGCCAGTCTGTAAGTTAGAGTATAGGTGCTGACGTTCAGTCACTCTATTGCAAAAGGCTTTGCCTTCTGCTATACCTAATGGGAAATGTTCTTTATAAGCCATAGGTGTATTATAACTTGGTAGCTACCAAGTTGTCAACTGCCAACTTGGCAGCTACCAAGTTGGCAGCTACCAAGTTGGCTCTTACCAAGTTGATGGTCTAATTCTTTTGTGAAAGCCCCTGGCGATAGTAATCTAAAGCTGCGCTTTTGTTGCTAAGGGTTTCCATGACCTGGCCTAGTTCACAATAGGCAGCTGGATTATTGCGCAAAGCTACGCAAGCCTTTAAGTGTTGCTCTGCTCGATTCCAGAGTTGCTGTTTTTTATATAAGCGGCCGAGTGCTAGCAAGAGGTCAGCATCATCTGGATGAATTTTAAGCCAGACCTCAGCGGTAGTTATCTGCTTGCTGATATCTGCGCTATGGATTAAGCCATAAAGCTCAATTAAGCGGCTATCCCAGCTCTTTTTTAATGCATTTTTTAGGATTTTTACTGCCAGTTCGTTGCCCTGGCTTTGGTTTAATGCCTGACAATATGATGCTAATAGTTCGTTATCATTTTGTAGCTCTGCAGATATTTTGCGCCACATCTCTGTCAGTGCATCGAAACTATGTTCTTGTTTTAGGAGCTCTTGATATAATTTACGCTCTAATTTCAGTAGTTGCATTGGTTTAAGAGCTTTGTACCTGCGTATTTCTGGTAGCAGCTCTTGCAGATTTTGCCAATCTTGTAATTCCACATAAACCTGTTGCAATAAGCGCATAACAAAGGTGTGGTTTGGCACAACTCGTTTTAGATGGTTAAGGGTTGCTAAAGCACTTTCTAATTGGCCAGCAGATAATTGTAATTGCGCCTGGGTTAAAGCGACAGCTGCTTTTTCAGCACCTGTTGTTGCATTATGTGCCATTCGTAAATAGTTGTCGCGTTTGTCATATTCGCCTTTGCCTTGTGCTGCTCGTGCTGCGATTAAGTAGTTAACTAAAGGAATTTCGCTATGTTTGGCGGCCTTAATTAACCTTTTTTCTGCTTGTCCCCATTTGCCTTCTGCCCAATCACATAAACCGCGATTAGTCATTTTGCGTGCTTTCCGTGCTGAGCGCTCTTTTGACCAGATTCCTATGCGGCGGTTAACAGAAGTAACGCCACGCAAGATTTTTAGCAGTAAGCAGAGCAAAGTAAAGAGTACTAATATCGCTATTACCATCACCCATAGAGTGGTTTCAATACTAAAGTGTTTATAGGTAATTAAGACATAACCTGAATCAGCATGAATGGCAAGGCCAAGCAATACTGCAGCTAATAGGACTATAAAGATAATTATTAAGCGTTTCATGCTGCCTCCCTATCCATAAGCTCCTGTTCAACTGCAGCATTAATAGTTTGCATAGATTGGGAGATGTTTGGTTGTGGTGGGTTTATGACGACTTTTTGTAGCTCCGTAACTGTTTGGGTAAATGTTTTTAGAGCCGCCAGATTGTGTGATAAATATATTTGCGCAACTTTATTGGCGCGGGTTAAAGCTGATTTGTAAACGGTTGGCTGTTTGTGAAGCACAGCCCATTCTGCTTGCTCCAATAACAGCTGTAGACTTTGTTTTAGGTAGGTTTGTTGCTCTATAGTTGGTAATGCTGGCATTGGTTGCTCGAGGCGTTGGACAATAATAACATTTTTTAGTTTTGTAAGCGTAGTGTTCCAAAAGCACTGCCAGGTTGTTTGGGGCTTTTTATTGGTCTTGATAGGTGCAGTTGGCGTTTTTGCTGTTACTGCCTGTTTAGTAAGACTTGGCACAATTGGTAAAGTGGCGATTTGCTCTGATAAGGCGTCAAGCTGCGAAATTATCCCAGGAAGATCTACTCTTGGACTATTCTGTAAGGTATTTATATCTTTTGCTAACGCTTCGCGGACAGGAATAAAAATAGGATCATTAGTTTTAGCGAGTCTCTTGTCTGCTGTTTGTAATAGTTTATAAGCATGCGCTGCATTGTTATCCAATGTTAGATTGATGTTCGCTAGTTGGATTAGATATTTTATTTCAGGCAGTAACCAGCGTGCAGATTTTTGTTTGTTTGTGGAGGCAATAGCTGCGATATTGTTTTGAGTTTGTTCTAGCTTGCTTTGTAACTGTATGGTTTTGTTACGCAGTTTATAAGTCTGTAAGCCTAGCAGCATGAGAGCAGCTAAAAAGCCGATTAAAATAAGTGCTAAAATGGTGGTTGCTAATAAATGTTTAGATTTTTTAGCAGTGGGTTTTTGCTGGGTTGATTCATTCATTCGTTGGATTCCTCAATTAATTGGTCTTTTTGTTGCCATAACTCATTTAGCCATTTTTGAAAGCTAAGACGAAAATCGCGATTTTTAGCGTAATCACCGCGGAGCTCAGGAGTTATAGGTATTACTTCATAACGGACAATAACTTTATCAATTTTACCACAAATAAAGCTCCAGAAACTAATGCCTTGTTTTGGGTAGATAATAGTGACGTTAATAATGTCTTGCAAACTCTCTCCCATAGCTGATAAGACGAAAGCGAAGCTGTTGGCTTTAGGTTTTAATAGATGTTTGTAAGGCGAGTGTTGATGCTGTTTTTTCTCCGGGGTAAAACGAGTGGCCTCTAAAAAGCTAATTACCGTAACTGGATCTTCTTTAAATTTTTTACAGAAGTGGTGAATAGCTTCCAGGTCAGAATTCTTTTTTTCTGGATATTTTTTTAGGTAAGATTTAGTTGGTCGTTGCATAAATGGATAGCCCAACGCCCAACAGGCCCAGCCAGCCATAGGTATAGCCCAAAACAGTATCTTTTTTAAGAAAAACACTAACATTGACACTCGTTCGCCAAAGACTTTATGCAGCACTAAAATATCGATCCAGGATTGATGGTTGCAGATTAAAAAATATTT
>JAGLXC010000304.1 GCA_023133095.1 Gammaproteobacteria bacterium
ATTTGAACTAATAGCCATGATTAGAGATAGCGATTTTTTGACTAATTATAAATAGGAACCAAAGAACAAACCACCTAGCCATTTTGCTGCTGCTTACCTATATACACTCTAGTTCGATTACAAAACTCGGAGAGGAGCCCTATATTTAATACTACGCAGCCTTTTATTAACCGCATCCGGATCAAAATGCTTATCATCAAAATCTTTACCCCACCACTCAAGACACTCTTCATATTCAGGATGCTTAGGATCAGCCAATATATCTAAAGAATTATAATACCCCCAGAGCCCGCCACAATCCTCCGGCGGACAAGCATATTGCCCCTCAATGCAAACAGGATGCTTTAATGCTGAAAGATCTTCGCTTAGCTTCTCCCTTTTTATCTCATGGATCCACGAATCTCCAAAATCATACTCATATTTCATCTTGCCACGAACATTAGACAACAACTCTCCAATAGTATGCTCACTCTCACTTTTTTCTTTTTGCATACCTCCAAAACCAAAATCCGGCTCTGAATCTGCAACATAAAACACTTTGTTTTTAATAAATTGGTGTAGATGATAATCATCCCACCCCATTGCGCACTGAATAACGTCGTGCATAACATCTAATTGTGTATCATCATACACTAAAACTCTTCGAAAAATTTCAGGCTCACTGTCCAACAATGAAATTTTAACCTGAATAATTGTGTTGTTTTTCTCGCTCATTTTCTGCCTCCTTAAATAGACTATTAGTTAAAAATTTTCTTTAGCTCACGTTGAAATGCACTATGCCTGGGAAAACTCTGCTTTATTGCACTATAAAAGTTTGTAGCTTTTTTTATTTCGTTTCTACATTTAAACAGCTCAACACATACTGATGTTAAAATAGCAGCTCTTTCATAAGCCCCACGATGTGTATTACTGACAATTTCATTTATTCTTCTTTTTGCGATATTAACACACCAGGGAAGATAACCATCAACCATCTGCTTATCCACTTGTGCTAAAATATTTTCATACAACAAGCTCAAATCATTAGTAACACTTTTAGCGCTAGAATCATAGCAATAACCAAGTGCACTACTTACTGCATAATCCCAAAAAGACTTAATAATACCTGACGCATCCGACAAAGATTTATCTGAGGCTACTATAAAATTACAAGCAACAAAAAAAGGCTGGCAATTATTATGACTCCACCCAAGCGGGTGATCTTTCTTCGCTAATTGGAACGCATTTTCAAAATCCTGCCCTAACAAATATGAGTGCAACAACAATGTTCTTGTTACATGAGATTCATCATCAATATCATCTTGTTCCCATTCATTCCCGCAAGAGCCTCCTCGCTTGCTAAGAAACTTTTTAATAATTTTCGCCGAGTCTCGCATGACCACCTTCAACTTATCATTTTCAGTATGTTGTGATAGTGTTATCAACCCGCTTAACGTTGGCTTAGCTATAAATGATAACCAACGCCCCTTCTCAACATTTTTCTTGTCGCCTATCTTTTCAGCAGCATAAGTTAAACAATCAGCAATCGCCGCTCTAATTGGTAATTTTTCGGGCAATTTACCCAAAGAATATTTAGCAGCACTAACAGCCTCTTTATATTTACCATCTGCAATTAACATTGAACTCCAATCATAATAGGCCCTTGGGTGCTTAATTCCACTCTTTCTTGCCAATTTCTCCAAACCTACTACACCTTGTACTATTCTCATCCCTTCCCTTAACCAGGAATCAAACTTATCTCCCTTTTGGCTTGCCGCGAAATCAATCAATTCTTTAATAAAAACCTGGAAATCTGGCAAAGGCTTTTCAGAAACATCTATAATTTCTTGTAAGGTTGGTCTGCTAGAGCCAAGATGCATCATTGCTGACATTTTTTCAGTTACAGCTTTAACCCTCTTGTCTGGTAATTCTGTTAGATATACTGCACGAATATATCTAGCTCGTGTTTCATCAATATCAACGCTCTCTAAATCATAATCAGTAATACCGCGCCCATATTCATCTTCAATCTCTAATATTGCAAAAAGTTTCTCATATGCTTCACGGGCCAACTCAACCTTCCCATAATCAAATGCCGCAGCCGCCTCACCAAATAAACTATCCAAGTCGGCCACATACTCTTCAAAAGGACCCAAAGAATCTTCATCATCGTAGTCATCATAATAACTCTCATATTCATACTCATAAGCATCCTCGGGATCATTTGCTGTAGCCTCAATTTTCCTTCTAAAAACTTCAATATTTTGAAGTAAATCAGCAACATCATAATCTGATCTGGCTGTCATTTCCTTGCAAGCAGAAATCCGCTCGATAAATGAGGCTCTCTCTAAAGGCGTTATCTCTTCTGCCATAGCTCTAATAAGATTTTTCAATTCATTTTTGTCGCATGCATCAAGAATTTCATTGGCCCTTTCAAAGAAAGGTTTAAAATTCATTTTTGTTTGTTTCTTCATTAGATCTCCATTTTATAAAATATTAAATCATTCCCGACTGCCCCAGTCGCCATTTAACAGCAGCAATAGCAAATGGGATAATTTGGCAACTAAAACCTGCCTCTTTACGTAACACTCGCGCTGCCTCTTTAATTGTAGCGCCAGAACCAATATAGTCATCCAATAACAAAATCTGGCCATTTGATCTTTTCGCATCTCTATTTAGAGTCATATTTTTGTCAACATTATAGCGTCGTTGATCGTTATTTAACAATTCACCCTGGCGTTTAGCTGGAATTTCTTTCCATGTGAGCAGATCAATATACGCATCAACACCAAGCTCCTCAGCGATCATTCTGGCAATTTCAACACGAGAACTCCAAGTCCGAGATGGAACTGCAACCACTCCAGCAAAATTATATTTTGCAGCCAAAATCTTTAATCTATTTCTAACCAGCTGTAATAGCTCAGAGCTTAAACCCATATTCGTGGCCGCAACCGCAGCACGTTGTCGCATGAATTGAATAAATAATGGAGAACGCAACTTGCCATCTAAAATGGCAACACCTTCAGAAATATTATTTGTTCTAACCTCCTTGATTTTAACTATTCGAGCAGTTAACCAACCATTAATTTCCGTATTATTTCGAATCAAAGGAGCTGTTTTACCAACACAAAGATCACAATGACCACATGGGATAACCTCGCTATCACCAAGCACCTGCCGCAAAACCATCATTCGACAACCTTTGCTCAGCTCACCATAACCCAGCATCTGCTCTAATTCTCTAACTCTAATTTCATACTGATTGCTATAGCGTGATAGATCGGGAGAACTAGCGTGGCCTGTTAGCTCATAACACTGCTTGCCGTTATATTTAATCTTCTGTAAAAAATTTTGCTCCACCAGTTCGGCAACTACAACAATAACTCTGGTTGGATGCAAACCAGTAATTCTCTTTATTGTCATCAAGGACGGCGGCTCTCTATAGCCAGAAACCATAGCTAAAATCTTATGAAAATCCTCTGCTTGTGGCTGCGCTGAGTTAATGAAATGCTGCTGGATTTTTCTATCCTGGTGATCAAATAATAAAACTGCCTTAGCTGGCAATCCATCACGCCCCGCACGCCCTATCTCCTGATAATAGGCCGTAATAGAACCAGGAAAATCAAAATGGATAATAAACCGTAGATCTGGTTTATCGATCCCCATACCAAGAGCGTTTGTTGCTGCAATAACCTTATATTCGCCCTTAATGAAATTAGTTTGCAGTTTTCTTTTTTGCTCAGAATCTATTCCTGCATGATAGGCAATTGCTTTGATATTCTGACTCTGACAAAATTCAGCGACTATTTCAGTATTTTCTCTAGTTGCGCAATAGATTAGGCCATCACCATCTAACTCAGTAACATATTGCACAATCAGCGCAAGTTTTTCAGCTAGCCCCGCCACATGAACAGTAGTTAACTCAATATTTGGCCGATCCATACTCGCGCGCTGAATCTGTATTGGCTTAACTGTAGTCAACTGCTGCTTAATATCCAGTTCAGTTTTATGGTTAGCTGTAGCTGTTAATCCCAGCACCTTTAAAGTCGGGTTGATCTGTTCTATTTTCTGCACTAATTGAACAATCTGGCGATAACTCGGACGAAAATCGTGCCCCCAGGTTGAAATACAGTGTGCCTCATCAATAACAATTAAACTAACTGGCAGAGATAACAAAAACTGCAACCGGTCAATATCATCTAATTGCTCTGGAGCCACAAATAAAATCTTTACCTTTCCTTGTTCTGCCATCTTTCTAGCATTGTAGTTTTCCTCATCAGACTGGTCACTATTAATGCTTGCTGCTGGAATATTAAACCTGGTTGATAAATGTAAAATTTGGTCTCGCATTAATGCCAATAACGGCGAAATCACTAATGTCATGCCCTCTAGCAACACAGCAGGTAACTGATACAACAATGATTTACCATAACCAGTAGGCTGGATACAGAGCAGGCGATCATCATCCAGCAACGAGCGAATAGCCTCAAATTGACCACTACGAAATTGATCAAAACCAAATTGGCTTTTTAAGATTGTTTCAAGTTCTTGTTTGTTTGCTGTCATAATCTACTCTTCATATATTTAGGTGCTTAACCTAACTTTAATAGAATTACAATTAGCAAGCAATACCGTAATCACATCAGGACGTAAAGTTTTCAGCCCCACATGTACTTGCAAACCGGCATGCTGCTGTATAGCACACAAGCCACCAGCCTAGTCAACCTTGCTCAGATAAGAGCAAACCCACCTGTCCGTATGCGAATTTAATCAAATTAAACATTGACAAGGATATCGAACTCGAGTATGTTTACATTGTTTGCACTGCAAACAATGTAAATAGCGCAAACACTTTATTAACTATTTAGGAGATATCATCATGAAAACAAAATCTAAACTTATTTCAATTCATGTTACTGAAGACATGTACAATTTTTTTAATAATTGCTGCAAAATGATGGGCAAAGAAACAGGAATGGATGTTCCTGTGGGAGCCATCATCACTAAAGCATTAAAAAGCTTTATTGCACACTTTGAGTTTATGCATGGCGGGCATGGAAAAGGGCCTGGTCAATGTTGTACTGATGGAGAATCAATGCAAGAACACATGCAAAAACATATAAAACAAATAGTTGAAGAATATAACGACTTGTTGAAATAAGCATTGGTAAATGCACTCACGCTCTGTTGTAATTTCACTAAAATTCAACAGAGCTTGGGTGGCAATTACTGTACTAAAAGGTTGACAACCATAAGACCCACGCGTATGTTTGCGCTGTTTACAAAGCAAACAACGCAAGCTTTATAAACAGGCTATTAAAGTTTAGGAGATAAATTTATGAGCACAAAATCTAAAACTATTTCAGTACGCGTTACTGAAGACATGTACAATTTTTTT
>JAGLXC010000305.1 GCA_023133095.1 Gammaproteobacteria bacterium
GCGCAGCTGTAAAGCAATCAGTTGCTCAACAACCTCCTCCAAAAACACCTGAGCAGTGGGGCCTAAAGTTATTGAAAGAAAATAAGCTTGAAAAAGCAATGCTATTTTTCAACAAAATATTAGAGGATACGATACAACAAGGGCCAGAAGGCAAGCGTAAAGAAGATGGATTATTTTTACGTATAATCAACACAAAAAAAAACCTTGCCGTGTGTCATGAAAATTTAAAACAATATGATGAAGCTATTAACTTATTCCCGCCAGAGCAAGATGATATACTTTATGAGTTACGCCCTGACATTGCAGCCTTATTAGGCGAAATACACCATTTAAATAACCAGCCTGAACTAGCAATTAATATGTTCCAAAATGCTATATCAGGTACAGAAGACAAAATTTTTCCTAGTCAAGCTATTGCAGAATTTTTTCAAATAATAAACATAAAAGCCAAATATAACTACGCCATTTTAAAATTATCTAGAAATGCAACATCACTACAACAAGAAGATAAGCTATTAAAATATTTGAAGCAAGCAGATGCACATGGTTATAGCATGGGAGCATATTATATTGGTGCTGTATACTTATTTGGACTAGGAGCAGAAAAAAATCTTAACGAGGCTGAAGAATGGTTACTGCGGGCTGCCGAAGCAGGTGTACCTCATTCTCATTTATTATTGGCTATAGTTGAATTAAATAAAGTAGCAAATAAAAAAGAAATGCTGGATTCCTCTCAAAAAATTAGGGATCATATTCATCAAGCAGCTGAAACAGGAGACTATAATGCTGATGATTTGATTGCAGATGATAGCAATCAAAAACTCGAATTAGTTGCAGGGATCAAAAAGGTTGCTGCTGATTTTTCTGCAAAAAATATCCCAAGCCATGATGAGCTAGATGAGATTTTCTTTGCAGCTGACACAAAGCCATCCGCTAAAATTTGCAAAATTATTGCCATATGCAATCAGTCTAATTTTTTGCATGAACCATTAAAATATGCATTGGCAATTAAGAGACTAGGGATATTAGTAAATGAGATTCGTAATAATCAAGCATTCTTAGAAACTTACTTACCCAAAATATGGAAAATAGTAGCTACTAACTATAGAGAAGATGCAGCATATAGACTAGTACACTTAACCAATCTCATTGAGGGAATTAGCAAACTCTATCTAAGTTTTTCTAATCCAGGGGTTAAAAAAATTATTGCTGACTTGTATCAAAAAGCATCAACGGCACAATCGCTCTATTGGCGCAGTTTGGTTACAATTATTTTTGCCGCCACTAGGCTTCAAAAAGATACAAAAATGGCTCCATGCTTATCTACATTGGCTACAATAGCCTTAACTGATAAGCATATGGATCAATATGACACCCAAGCTACTACCAACTTGATCTATAGCCTTGCCGTTTTACATAATTCCGGATTGCTTCATGAGCTAAACTTTAAGCAATTAATTGAAAAAACCACATCTCTGCCATTAGCTATTGATCGCAAAAGCTTACATCAAGCCTTTTTAGCTTGCAGTTATTTTGCAGATGCTCCTAGTGCACCCCTCACAAGCTGGGAGAAACATTTAACAAATTCACAGATAAAAGATAGAGGTTCATTATTACAAAAAGAGATCTTCAACTTTATCAAACCATATTACCCTAACGCCATAGAAGAGAAACTTTTTGTCGCCTTGCCGGTTGATATTTCTACTAAGATTGGAAAAAACACCATATTAATCATCCAAGTCGATGGCTCCACTCACTTTTTAGTAAATCTTGACCACAATAATACTATAACCGATGGTGACTATAATCAAAAAGATGAGTTCCATGATGCCTTATTAAAAAAATCTTTGCCCGAAGTTTTTATTATGCATATACCATACTATGATTGGGTTGCATGTAATGGAGATAAAGCTAAAACTGAATATTTGCAAAAAAAACATAAGGAGCTTGGATTGCAGTTTGAGCCTGGATTTAAATTAGTATCTAAAAAAGGAACATTTGCTAATCCTGTTACAACTCCAAAAGGTCACAGAAATACTCCAGACAAAAACACAGCATTAAGATTAAGTGGTTCACCATCAATCAAAATTTAACCATAATCTGCCCATCATGAATCTGAATAATCCGCTCTGCCCTTTTAGCCAAGGCTAAATCATGGGTCACAAAAATTATGGTTTTTCCCAAAGCATGAAGCCCTTCAAATATTTTAATCACTTCAGCGCCAGATTCGCTATCTAAATTTCCGGTTGGTTCGTCAGCTAAGATAACCTCTGGCTCGGTAATTAAAGCACGCGCGATAGCAACTCGCTGCTGTTGTCCACCAGAAAGTTCATTGGGTCTATGGTTAAAATGGTCAGCTAAATTAAGTTTAGTTAAGATATTTTTTGCCGCTTTAATTCGCTTGCCCATAGAAATACCACGATAAACCAAAGGTAGTGCAACATTATCAACTGCAGTAATTCCAGACAATAGATTAAAGCTTTGAAATACAAATCCAATTTTTTGGTTTCTGATTTTAGCTAATTCATTGCGACTTAATTTACTTACCTCCTTATCATCTAACAGATAATTTCCTGAAGTTGGTGTTGATAAACAACCAATAATTTGCATCAGAGTAGATTTGCCTGAACCTGATTGCCCAAGAATAGCTATGTATTCCCCCTTATTAATAGTAAGGCTAACATTTTTTAGCGCTTTAAAGATTATTTTACCTGTTTGATAAGTTTTACAAATATCTGTTATTTGAATTAAGGGTCTATTATTATTCATATGCTAATGCCTCTGCTGGATCTACTCTAGCTGCTTTTAGTGCAGGAAACAAGCCAGCCAATAAACCAATTAAACCTAGTACAATAATCACTATCATAATAACTGATAGTGACAAAACTGGATGCGGCTTTCCGATTGCATCAATTAATTTGCCTTTCATAGGAATTTGCTGCAAACCAGAAACTACCAGCTCAGCAAATCCCAATCCAATCAAACCACCAATAAAAGTTGCGGCTAAAGATTCTGCAACGTAGTGAAATAAGATTTGCTGGGTTTTTGCACCAATTGCCATGCGAATCCCAATTTCACGAGTAGCACGATTAATTGATGCATACATGACATTAGCAATACCAACACCAGCTACTAATAAAGTTAATACTCCAACAATACCTAAAAAAACCTGCAATCCCAGAAAAAAACCACCAATTTGTTGCTCCCGTTTAGCAAATTCAGAAAAGTGTACTAAATTAGTATCCGTGAAATCAACCCCGTGATTTAAGGCAACTATCTGCGAAATATGCTCTTTTAATTTAGGTAGCGACCTTACATCTCTATAGCTAAGATCAATAGTATTTATAATTTGTGGATTCGCATAAAGCTCATGGGTAGAGGATGGAATCCAATTGTTATAGGAATCTGGAGCCTGATGCGCAATAATTTGCGGCTTATGCTGCATAACGCCAATAATTAAAAATGGCTTGGTTCCGATTTGAATAAACTTACCCACTGGATTTTCATGATGGGGGAAAAAAGTTTGCTCGGTTTTTTCTCCCAACACAACCACAGCGCGACGCTGCTTTATATCTAATGGAGAGATAAATCTGCCACCTGGTTTAACTGCTATTTCATGAATTCTATTGTAATTAGCTGCAACTGCTAAAGCTAATATGTTTTCATCAGTAATAGCTTTAGCCTGATAATATATCTTTTTCTCCACTGGATAAGCAGGTGTTATAGCCGCAACATTGGGTAACCTGGCTATCATTCTAAAATCTTTTTTAGTTAAATTTACCTTTATTCCAGCCTTAGCACCAGCGTGAGATTTAGTTGTTCTGCCACCAGTTAGCGTCAATAAATTATTGCCCGTGTTTGCCACAGTCTGCGCAAAAGTTACCCGTAATCCCTCACCAATTGCAAGCATAGTCGCAATCGCAAATGTACCCCAGGCAATTGCTAAGATTGTTAGAATAATCCTAGTTTTCTCGCGAAATAGCATAACCTAATACCCCAACGCCTTTACTGGATCCATTTTAGCAGCTCTCCGTGCTGGAAAAATTCCAGCAATTACCCCTAAAACAGATAAAATAACAAAGGTTACTACAACTGATGAGCTAGAAATTACCGGTTGCCCCAGCCAATCAGGTAAGTGTAGATGGTGTAAAACTGCTACCACCAGATATGATAACAAAAACCCTATCAATCCTCC
>JAGLXC010000306.1 GCA_023133095.1 Gammaproteobacteria bacterium
AAAAGGAGTTTTCTGTCAGGCACTACCTACTAGGGGTTTTGCCGCAAAAGCCCTATAAAGCAGCCCAAACAATGAATAATCCAGCAGATATTATTAATGCGACAGCTGAATCGCTAGGCATGTGCGTAACCAAGTTAATACTAATTTTTTTAGGCATATTTTTAAGCAACTTAAAAAATAATTGTGATAATTTTAAGCTATAGTTTAGTTGTTTAAACCACTAGAAGTATTTTGGTGTGGCACTTGGTATTTGCGAATCTAGCGATATCAAGCCATCTTGCGGATGTATCCCATATTTATATTGTTTTATTTCTGCTGTTTTCGCGACATTTGCCAGGTGGTTAATTCCACTAGGGGATATGAGAAGACCACTGGTGCCATTAGCAATATCACGTGTAAGACTAATTACACTGCCAGCCGTACCTCCAATGGCAGCTCCAGCAACTATTCCTTTGATAATCTTCTCCTTTGAGGCTTTTTTATTATCAACTACAACACACAAACCACCAGCAGCTCCACCAATAAGCAATCCAGCCTTTAGCATAGAGTATTTGCTAGATGCTATTATTTTCTGAATTTCACCTGCATTAAGTAATAACAAGACCAAACCCGAGCAATTTGATGTATCATGGCGCCCGAAAAGTCCTTGGATGTTTGGAGTTGCTGCCCAGTTTATTAAACTGTTATTCGCTGCATATTTAAAATTTTCAAATGCTTCTTTTATTTTTGCGGTATTTAGACTGTAAAGATCTACTACAAATTTAGGAGGAGTGGGGACTTCTCTACCGGAGGACGTGTCTATATGCCATTCAAGCCGTTCATCCATCGCAGAATTTGGTATTAATGTGCCTTTTATACCTCCCAAATTTAGGCCTCGGGGTGTTACTGGACTCCCTGCAGTAATTGCAATTTTAGCCAAAATGGAACTTGGATCTCTACCACCAGGCTGAGCACTTGTGATATCTGGCCAAAAACTTGCATATATGGCATTGTTGCCATAAGTCTGTAAAGAAGTGTGACCAATGGTACCATTCGCTAAGTCACTTTCCCAAACTCTTATAGTTACCCGGTTATCATCACTTAAATTTAGAGCATACTCCTTAAGATTAAAATAATAATCATACGAAGATTTTCCAGATGAATCAGGTATGCTTAGATCAGCACCCATATCTATCAGGAGGCGAAAAGCATCTATTTTTTTATTAGTTACAGCTATATAAGCTGGGGTTTGATTGCCAACATGACCAAGCTTATAAGGGGCGGCAGTTTGTATATTCAGAACACCGTTATGACCTTCAATCGTTGTTCCATTTTTTTTTAACGCATCAATTAAAAGTTCTAAAATCTGTGTATTTCCATGATAAGCTGCCCAATGCAAAGCGTTCCAACCACAAGAAGTGCAGACCCAAAAATTACTGAGATAAGCCTCATCGCGTTTGAGTTCCATCGACAAAAACTGTGGGCCATACGATTCCAAGGCTTGCTTTACTTTACTTAACTTGTTTTCTTTTGCCCCAATTAATAAAAGATCATTCGCTAACATAGATTTTTCTCCTAAAATTCAGTAAACACTTGCGCAAAAACTTCTCCAAAATAATATGTAATTGATAGTAACATATAATACCAACACCTTAATACAAGATATAAAGTGATTGCATAAAGCTATTTCATATTGCATTCAAAATGGGTAAAAATAGTCTGTAAAAGATACAATTTATGTATTGAACTAAACCGCTGCGCGGTA
>JAGLXC010000307.1 GCA_023133095.1 Gammaproteobacteria bacterium
CACAGCATAAAATTCAATCGCGAAGAGTATAAATCCGCCAAGCCTGCCTGCCATTATGAATATGTGGCTTAGGTTTACAACGCGATGTATCGCCAACAGTAGCAAAAATTTCTTGCAATGCTGTATGACTCTTTTTATAAGAGCCTATTGCAGTGATACGATAAAAAGTCACGCCACAAGGCGCGGCAATAACCGCAACCCCCTTCGGCAAAACCGAGCTCTGCCCAATTTTGCTTGCACTTTTTGCCAAATTCAACTCTGCATTTTGTAAGGCAAATACTTTGGCTTGATAATTGCTACTCATCTTAGCCTCTAGTAAACCAGTTCGTAAAAAGCTCATTGCTAATAGTGTAAGCACTAATAAAAATAGCAATGCCGTAATCAGTACTACGCCGCTACTTTTTCTTGTAATGCGATATAGATTTGCCATGGTTTTAATTTATCATTATCTGTCTGAAAATATAGAGTAATAGCAACGCTTAACACCTTACTCCAATCTTTAATCTCTGCCGCCCTAAGATAGCTATTAACTCTGTCATCACCATTGGTGTCAACTCCATAAATGATCTGCATATTCCGAACACCATCAATTAACTCATCCTGCTCACCTTGATTAACCTCTTCATATAGGGCATAAATAGCTTTACCATGATCATTTTTATCGGCTGTTTCTGCAATAAAATAGGCAGTTTCAGCATAGATCGCAACTTCGGTATCTGCTATTTGATAGTTATTAATACTGGCTCCTTCTAGTTTAATAGTTTTGCCGCCATAACTTGCAGAGGTAATTTTGTTATAGTGGCTGCAATCGCTAATTAGTAACAATGGATTAGTTTTGCTGGCAGGATTGTTTGCAACTTTGATTGTATCAGTCGGGTTATTAATATCTTCAGTTAAGTGGGTAATGCCTGCTGCTGCTGCCTGAATAATAATTACATCTGTACCAGCTGCTACTTTTCCTTGAAGGTAGCCAGGCACATTGTTACTGCTAAATCCCATAATTGGTGTACCCAAAAAACGTTGGGTCTCACAACCAGCATAACCCGCCATACTAATATTACTGGTTAAAACCTCAGTTGCAATCCGGCCTTTCTCTTGTAGCCGAGCCAAATCTTGCTGGGCATTATAAGCAGCTTTATTGCTTAAATATAGGGTTGCAACTCCACCTAGCAGTAATGCTCCAAGCGCCATAGAGATCAACAGCTCAAGTAAGGTAAAGCCCCTAATCATAGGTTAAACAGTTATTATTATGCTTAAAATTAGAAAACCAACAAAGGGTTAAAGTATGACTGGCTGAATCATAAGATCCCTGCCCTTTTGGTAATAATTTAGTGTTAGCTTGATTCCAGTACGACAACTCAGCTGACATATTGCCAACCGCAAATCTATCAGTGGCAGCCGCCATCTGAGTAACAGCCACACTATGCAAATATGCGTTCATATTACGCTTGATACTAATAGTTTGTAGTGCCGCTATGCCAAGCAAGCCTAAAGATAAAATGAACAAGGCCAACAACACCTCTAATAAACTATATCCACAACAATTAGGATTTATAGCGTGCTTCCAAATATTCACCAAACTCTCTACCAACTTCAGGATGCTTTAAAGCATACTCTACTGTTGCCTCTAAATAGCCTAGTTTGCTGCCACAATCATAGCGTTTACCATTAAAACGGCAAACCTGTATCTCCTCTTCACTTAACAAACCAGCAATAGCATCAGTCAATTGAATTTCACCCACAGCACCAGCGCCTATTGCTGCAATAAAATGAAAAATCCGTGGAGTTAAAATATAACGTCCCACCACAGCTAAATTAGACGGTGCATCTTTTACCGATGGTTTTTCTACTATATTGGCAATATGTTGCGAATCACCATCTTTAGCAGCTAAAGCCACAATACCATATTTCTCTACTTCACAAGGCAGAACCTCTTGCACTGCAATCACACTGTTCATGGTTTTATTATATTCATCTACCATCTGCACCATACAAGGCTTATTGCCCTGACCATCCATTAAATCATCTGCTAACAACACCGCAAAAGGCTCATCTCCAACCACATCTTTTGCGCACATAACTGCATGCCCCAACCCAAGCTGCTCAGGCTGACGCACATAAATACATGAGACTCCTTTGGGCAATATCCCCTGCACCAAAGCCAAAAGATCATATTTAGCTCGCTCCGCAAGCTTAGCTTCTAACTCATAATTAGAATCAAAATGATCCTCAATAGCTCGCTTAGTCTGGCTGGTTACAAAAATAAGTTGGGTAATCCCTGCAGAAATAGCCTCTTCAACTGCATATTGAATCAAAGGCTTATCAACAATCGGCAACATCTCTTTAGGGTTAGCCTTTGTGGCAGGTAAAAATCTAGTACCAAAACCCGCTACTGGAAAAACCGCCTTTTTTACTGGTCTTGTCATGTTAAGCTTCCTCTCTGTTTTTGAGAGCGCCCCAAGGGGCGCTCCTAATACATAAAATTCTATTTTACATGCCTTGCCACCAGCATCCCAGAATTATCTTGCTTCAATTTAGTTATAAATTGATCGCTAATCCCCTGCACTGCAGTTAAATCATTTACAGATTTGAAAGCCCCATTTTTAGTACGATAATCCACAATAGCCTGCGCTTTCTTGTCACCAATACCCTTTAAAGCTTCTAACGCAGCCACATCAGCCGAATTAATATCAACCTTATTAGCCTTTTGCTGAGAACTGGTTTGACTCTTGGTTTGTGACTTATGCGTAGCAGCATTAGCTGGCATTGCAAAAGCAACACAAAACAGAGCTAACACACTAAAAACTAAACGAAAAAATAACATAATATATTCCTCATAGTATAATTAAAAAAACATCTGCAATAGCACAACGACCATCGCAAACAATAATTTAACCAACAAAATGATACTCTGCAATACCGTAGTTAGGGGACGCTCTTAATTTAGGGACACTCTTTATTATGCAGAAGTAGATAGATTTTGCTGACCTGTTTAAAGAGTGTCCCTAAATTAAGAG
>JAGLXC010000308.1 GCA_023133095.1 Gammaproteobacteria bacterium
AAGATTGTCGCTATGTTGGTGTTATAGCTATATTTCGCAGACCGCAAGCAGATGCCTGGCGAGCGTTATATATAATTCCCGATAATTTATCGATTGTAGATCTGGATGTGGAGATCTATCTACAAAATAATAAGCTTACAGTAAAGGCAGGTTAATATGCAAATATCATTAAAAAAAGTAGTTTGGGCTGAAGGTGTGCTATTAGGACAGCAGCATTTTCAAAAATGGGAAGAGTATTTGAAGGCCGAGCGGCAAGTTTTTAATCGTAGTATTACGCCTTTTGCTTGGGGATTGTGCTCATTGAAAATTGATATGGATGCGTTATTGAACAATCAATTTCGACTTAAACATTGTTTAGCCATTTTAGAAAATGGTCTATTGCTTAACTATGATGTAACCGAAAGTGATGTGTTAAGTTGTGAATTATCTGCAGCAAATAATGGGAGGCAAACAATTTATTTGGGTGTTGGTTTAAACCAGTATGTTGGCGGCATAACAGGTTATAAACAAGGAGATGCAAATTCCGCTTGGATTGCAGATTATCAAACAGCACAAGATTTGTATGATAGAGAGCGTGAGCGTGAGGTTCTATTTGCTAAATTAAACTTAAAGCTGTTACAAGAATCTGATGATCGAGAGAAATTTCAGAGTATTCCTATTGCAGAAGTTATGAGCATGGGAGAAAAAGGTTTTCAATTACTGGATGATTTTGTTCCGCCGACTTTGCATATAAAAACTTCTACTATGCTGCAAACTATGCTTACCAGAATGTTAGAAATTATTAGCGCTAAAATTCGGGTGCTGAATGCACATCGATATGAACAGGATGATCCTGTGCAATTATTGTTGTTAACTATATTAAATGGCGCCTTTAAGCAATTGCAGCACTTGGCTAAACAGCCAGACTCACACCCGGAAAAGCTATTTCAGGCTCTAACTGATCTTATTTGTCGGTTAGGAGCCTTTTCGGAAGATTTTTTACCTTATGATTTGCCTGATTATCAGCATGATAAGCTGACAGCAACGTTTACCCCGTTAAATAATATAGCGCAAAAAATGTTAGAAGCAGTTATGCCCACGCGGATGGCAACACTGCAATTGCGACGCGAAAATGATTCACTTTATCTGATTGATAGTATTGATAGTGCGTTACTAAGTCAGGCTGACTTTTTTATTGCAGTCTATTTTCCAGCTGAAAATCCAGATTGGGTTGCTCAATTTGCCAGGCAAATAAAGGTGGCTTCACATAATGCTATTGAAAGTTTAATAACTTCCGCATTGACCGGCGTAAGAGTGGTGCATACTCAAAGGCCGCCAAGTAAATTATCAGTTAAAACTGGCTATGAATATTTTTACTTAGAACAGCGTGGTGATTTTTGGGAGCAGATCATCCATGATCGTAGTTTAGGGATATTTTTACCCCATGCTTTTATTAAAGCTAATATTGAAATGGTAACAGTACAAAAATGAGTTATAACCATAAATAGGCTATAGGAGAGAAAATGAAACAAAATAAACTATTAGAGTTGTGTCACCCCATATTTCAATTAACAGCAGAATTGCGAAGGGGTGAACGCGGAGCAGAATTGACTGAAGCCTATGCTGGCCAAATTAAATTAGCAATGGAAGAGCTAGAGCGTAATGCCGTGGAGGAGCAAATAGAGGCTTTTTCCATGCAAAAGATGAAGTATGCAATAGCAGCTTTTATTGATGAAGCTATTTTAAGTTCAGCCTGGCCTTATCGGAAAAAGTGGATGGGCAAGCCACTACAGCTGCAATATTTTGGTGAACATTCGGCGGGCGAAGGATTTTTTAAGCAGCTAGCAGAGCTACGGCAGATGGGCACTCAACATGTTGATATTCTAGAGGTCTATTTTATCTGTTTGCAATTGGGGTTTGAGGGGATGTATAGATTGCAGGGGTTAGAAAAATTATTAGGATTGCAGGTTGATTTGCGCAGTCAAATTGAAATGGTTTATGGTGTTATTACACCACAATTAGCAAGCGAAGCTGTGCCGGAACAAAGTATTATTTTAAAGGTTGGAAAAAAATTGCCTTTTTGGGCTATGACAAGTGTAACTGCTGCTTTAGTGTTAGGCTTATATGCTAGCTATAACGTAGCTGTTAACCATAAAGCTGTGACAGCAGCAGCCGTTACCAATATTAGCAAAACAAAGTTATTACAAAAATATCTTGGAGATGAATCGCATGTATAAGATTTTAATGCAGTTAAAAACAGTGCTGCTGAGTCGGTTAGGAATTAATCTTATTGGTTTTATAGCGCTGTGCAGTTTAGTTTGGCTCATAGGGTATTTGTTTCACCTGAGTATTGTTTGGCGTTTGATTTTTATAGGCATAGTTATTCTCTTATTTGCAATAGGACTTTTATTGCGCTGGATATGGGTGAAAAGACGCGGTGCAAAATTAGCCAAACAGTTGCAAGTGCAAACTGAGTCTGCAGCTGGTAGGCAGATGGAAGTTAAAATATTAGGAGAAAAATTAAATGAAGCTATTAATTCATTAAAAACTTCTGAATTAGGGGTTAAATATCGAGGTAATGCAGCACTTTACGCTTTGCCGTGGTATATGGTTATTGGGCCTGCTGCTGGCGGTAAGAGTACTTTACTGCGAAACTCTGGTTTGCATTTTCCTTTTTCTAGCACAGAAGATTTACAAATAAAAGGTTTTGGTGGCACTAAAAATTGTGATTGGTGGTTTGCTGATGAGGCTGTAGTATTAGATACCGCAGGACGTTATACCACTGAAGACAATGACAGAGGAGAGTGGTTAGCTTTTTTAGATTTATTGCAGAAAAATCGGCCGCATTTACCAATAAACGGCATTATTGTTGCAGTTAGTCTGGCTGATCTTCTAACTGGCAGTGCAGATCAGATTAATTGGCATGTAAAGGTTATTCGTGAAAGAGTTGAAGATTTATATGGCAGATTAGGGTTTATTTTTCCAGTTACTTTGCTATTTACTAAAGTTGATCTATTAAAGGGGTTTGTAGAGTTTTTTGGTGATCTCTCATTAGCAGAGCGAAATCAAATATGGGGAGTTAATTTTGCAGCTGATCATGGAGAACAATTAGATAATCTATACTTAAAGCTTACGCAATTGCGATTACATAAATTATCAATGGAGCGTAATTTACAGCGTAAATATACTATTTATGATTTCCCTGAGCAGTTTCGAGCCTCTTTAGTTAGGGTAAAACAGCTGATTAGTTTATTGTTAAAAACCAATCCATATCAAGAAACCCCAAATTTTTGTGGCGCCTATTTTACCAGTGGAACACAAGAAGGCGCGCCGATGCAGCAGTTAATTGGTAATTTAAAGACTGCTTTTGGTGTAGTCGATGCTGAAGAAGAAAATCCAGTAATAGAGAAGAAAAGCTATTTTATTAGAGAGTTATTTGATAAGGTTATTATTCCAAATAAAAATGCTATTGCTAAAACTAAAAAAAGAATCCATCTTCAATTATGGCTTAAATCAGCAGCTGTTATTGGTTGTATTGGCGTATTAGGTTTGGCATTTTTAATGCTCATCACCTCCTTTACCAGTAATATAATGTTACTTCATAAAGGTGAAACTTTAGCGCAGCGGTTACTTAGTGATGAATCATTGGGGGCTATTGAAGATAGTTATAATTATTATCATACCTTATTAAACTACAAAGAGGATGTTCCCTGGCATTTGCGTTTAGGACTTTATCGAGGTGATACACAATTGCCAATCATGAGTGAGATGTTAGCACATGTATTGCACTACAAGTTTGCAATGCCGCTACACAATTATTTAACAAATCAATTACAGAATTATCATAAATTATGGCAACATAGCGATAGCAAAACTCGTGAACAACTACGCGGAGATTATTACGCAGCGCTTAAATCATATTTAATGTTAAGTTTCCCCAACCATATAGATGCAGATCAGGCGACTAAACTTTTCACCAAATACTGGAATAAGATGCTATTTGGTAAAGAGGCTAATACTAAACAGTATCAAGGAGTAGTGCATTTTTATGTTGCTCATGCAACAGCTATGCCAGCAAATAAAGGGATGGTGCAAGAGGCACGGCATGATCTCTATTTAAAAAATAGCGCTAAAAATCTTTATACTCAGCTTGATACTATTTACGGTAATGAGCTTGCCTCTGTAACTTTAGATAATCTATTAAAAGGTCATGCTGATAATTTGTTAAGCAGTAGTTATCAGGTTCCAGGTCTTTATACAAAGCAAGGGTGGATTAAGGTAGCGCAACCAGTGATTGCTAAGATAGCACATGCCGCGCGTCATAAAGATTGG
>JAGLXC010000309.1 GCA_023133095.1 Gammaproteobacteria bacterium
TCGGCCTTGCGATTCAGAAAGACCCCTGGGGGCTAAAAAATTATCAGTGGGGTAATGATGCAACTACTGGCAGCAGAGCAACTACAGCTAATAGTGGCAGATTCTATCTCGATGTGAGCACGCCTACGTCTAATATTGCAAAACGCCTTGCTGCACTTTTGCCCTATGCCGAGTTTTGCGATGATGATGGTACTTGTACGGCTGACTCTTCTGATAGTAAATCGGATATACGGGCCTATGTTAATATTCCTGGGCAAGCGGTTAATAATGATATCGTGGTTAAGGATTTTGGGCATGCTAGTTTGCATCAAGATGATAGTGTAAGTCCTAGTGTTGTTTGTGTAGAAAAATCAATAAGTGTAGCTTGTAATCCCGGTGAAACAGGCGATATTTATGTCGGACTAAATAAAGAGTATTACCATTGGGGGATTGGTACTGAGACAATAGGGGCGTGGGTTAAATATGCAGCTAATACTCATTTTTCCTTAAGTTATGATCAAAAATATTATCAGGATGATGGGGATTATCCATATTGCATAGATAATGATGATGGCAGTTTTGATTGCAGCTTTAAATTATGCACACAACGAGGATCTGATACTGGGGCATCAACTTTCGTAGACGCGAAAGCTACATATATTACTATGTGCAGAAAAAATTAAAGTTATTAAAATCATTGCAATTCTTTCAGTAACTATTTAATACAATTGCTTTACCCATTTTTATTCCCGTACAGAGAGATAACATAAAATACATAGAGCGGCTTAAGGTTTTCTTAAGTATTCTATGCTAAAGTTTATATTAGAACTTAATAATTTTATTTAGGAGATTGTCTAATGCGAACACCAACATCCAAAGAAATAAAGTGGCTACTTGTTTCTCTTTTATTGCTTGTAATAGCAGCTATTTTTATTCCTTTTACCTTGGGGTTTGGTACTCGCCAAGCTGTAGTTAGTAGTTTTATGATCTTGGGATCTATATGTGGTTTAGGAGGTGTGATAGGGCTGATAGCCTTTTTAGCGCACTGGTGTTTTTATGAGCCACCAAGCGGAGGTGTGCTTCGTATAGAAGATGTTTCCCCTGCTGCCATAGAAGAAGGTAGGGGGATGGGCCCTGTAACTGATAGGCCAGGGCAAACAGGTCAATTCGTTGCACTTTTTGGTCATACATCGCGAGCAGGAACAGCAAAACAAGTAGCATTGCAATTTAATAACTTTCTATCTTCTAGATCTGGAGGAATGAGTAGCGACGAGAAAGACAAGTTAGCAACTATTATTGCTGGTGAACTTGTTGCTTGTTTGGATCAAATGGCAGGTCAATATGGGGAACCTGAGAACAAAATAGAGTTATTTTCTTTATTGGAAGGGTTGCGTGCTATTGAAGGAGTGAGTGATAATGCGGATTTGATGTCAGCAGTACAATTAATAGCAGAAGGAGTATCTGCTTTATTGGGAACAAAAGAGACTAAGGGTCGTGATCATGATGTAGGAGAAGAAACTGATTCTTTATTGAATGCTCCAGCTGCTCGAGTTTCTGCTGCAAAACAACGAGGCAAAGGCGCTTATGATTTGTTAGGCGCTATAGAGAGAGCATCAAAGACTATTCGGGGGATGGTGCAGGCTTTATCGAGGGGTGTAGTAGACTTAGGTAGTGGGCCTGCTGTACTTGCCCATCATCATCATAAGAAAGAAAAAGTCACAATGCCACTTCAATCTGTAAGTAGATCTGTAAAAACTTTTGAAGAGACTCTGGTTTTCCTTAATGAAGAAAGCAACCGAGGCCACGTAGCAGAGGCACCAGTAGATGTAAAAAGACCAAGGTCAGACTCTAGCTCCTCAGAGGATAGTGAAGACGGTGATGATGCGGACGCTGCTATTCTGAAAGCATGCGAAGAAGAAGAGAGACAAGGAGATTTCTCAGACGATGAGAGTGGTAATGATGAATATACGGCGCTTTTAAGTTCAGGACTAAAGCTATAGCACTGTATGAGGCAAGGTTAATATAATAAATGGTAATAGACACAGCAGTAAGTAAGGTAAGGGTTAGTTAGATTATGACTGATGCACAAGAACAAGCAGTAAACGAATTAAATAGGCAACTTGATGCGCTTATTAATCGTTTTGTAGCGCATAATTTGACAGCGGAGGTCGATGCTGATGCTACCCTTCTATTCTTAATGGGGGCAAATAAATTAATAAAACAAGCTGAGAAAATTTATAGTAAATTAGATGACGGATCGATTCCTGCGGAAGCTCTTCATGCAGTGCAAGAAAAGTGGTCGCAAGTATATGTAAAGAAAATATTAAAATCTTGTGATTTGATCGAGCATTATATAGGGTTGTCTGATCTGAATCGTATAAAAGTTTTATGTAACATTGTGCAAAAGGTCTATCAAGATCACTGCAAAATTTTTCCTGATATTTTTTATGCGCATTTGAATACTAGATGGAATAGTATTTGTGATTCATATAGAGAGAGATTAGAAGAAGATGTCAGACTAAACGAGTGGCACCCAATGGCGTTGATTTCAGAGCAACAACAATGTTACCTACACATTATAAAACAGCTTGAGAATTTGGAGATTCTTTTAGATAGCGTTTTTGATAAAACGTCGTTTCTAGAAAAATCGCGGCTAATCCCAGATATAACTAGTCAAAAAAAAGAGGTAGAGAGATTGTTAGCCTCATTGATTGAGAGTTGCTATAGAATTAGGTTAAATAACCGATGGTTGCATATGGAGCATAAAAGACTAGGTGTGTTTTTACATTTGTTAATGAGTTTGATAACCCAGAAAGGATCACTAAGGGCAATTAAACAATTCTATAGGGCTTTTGAGCTAGCTTGTAGAGAGATGAGAACAAAATGGCCTTTAAATGATTTCACACCTGCCATTCAAACAGAAT
>JAGLXC010000031.1 GCA_023133095.1 Gammaproteobacteria bacterium
ATGCAGGTTAGCATTGATCTATTAACAGGGCATAAATCTGTGCTAGACTATCTATTAAAGCCAATATTAAAAACTAAACAAGAAGCACTTCGAGAAAGATAAACAAATGATGAAATTGCGAAATATAAACAGAGTACAGCATATTCACTGTATAGGTATCGGTGGAAGCGGTATGAGCGGCATAGCTGAGGTATTGCTTAATCAAGGTTATACTGTTTCAGGTTCTGATGAAAAAGATAGTAGTACTATTTCTAGCTTGCGTGAACAAGGGGCAAATATTTTTTTAGGCCATGCTGCTAGCCATGTAAAAGGCGTTGATATAGTAGTAGTTTCGAGTGCAATAGAGAAAGATAATCCAGAATTAAAAGCCGCCCATGAAAAGCATATTCCTGTGTTGCCACGTGCGCAAATGCTGGGCGAACTAATGCGACTTAAACATGGTATTACAGTTGCTGGTACCCATGGTAAGACAACGACCACTAGTTTAGTTGCGAGTTTGTTAACTGAAGCAGAGCTTGATCCGACCTTTGTTATTGGAGGAGTGCTAACTAGTGCAGGAACTCAGGCAAGGTTAGGAGATAGTAAATATTTTGTAGCTGAGGCTGATGAAAGTGATGCCTCTTTTTTGTATCTACAGCCAGTTATGACAATCGTTACTAATATTGATTTTGATCATATGCAAACCTATAACGATGATATTGACTGTTTAAAAGCGACCTTTTTGAGCTTTTTGCATCGGCTGCCATTTTTTGGTTTAGCAGTAGTATGTATTGATGATCCGATAATCAAAGAGATATTGCATGAAATAGCCAGACCAGTTATTACTTATGGTTTTGATAAGTCAGCCGATATACGAGCAGTTGAATTTAAGCAAGTTGGCACTAAATGTTACTTTAAGGTTAAGCGACGCAATAAACCCGAATTATTGCCAGTTACTTTAAATTTAGCTGGTAAACATAATGTATTAAACGCATTGGCAGCAATGACTATCGCTACTGAATGTGAAGTTAATGATAAGACAATTTGCCAGGGATTGAAGAATTTTCAGGGCGTAGGAAGACGGTTTCAGATTCATGGTGAGTTAACCGTTAAGCAAGGTAAAGTACTGTTAGTCGATGATTATGGGCATCATCCGCTTGAAATTGCTGTTACATTACAAGCTATGAAAGATGCCTGGCCAGGTCGAAGAATTGTATTAGCGTTTCAGCCACACCGCTATAGTAGAACAAAATTGTTATTTGATGATTTTGCGCAAACCCTATCGGAAGCAGATGTGCTATTATTACTAAGTGTTTATGCTGCTGGCGAAAAACCTATAGTTGGCGCAAATAGCAAAGCTTTAGCACGTAATATCAGGCAGCGGGGTAAAATTGAACCAATTGTTGTGTCTGAGCTAGATGGGTTAGCTCCAATCTTAGAAAATGTATTACAAGATGGCGATATTTTAATGTTGCAAGGTGCCGGCAGTATAGGTACATTGGCGTCGCAGCTGGTAGAGAAATATCATATGTAGGGGCGTCCCTTTCGGGTGCCTGCATCTGGAGATTAAAAAATGCGTGGTAAATTAGAACAAAACCATCCTTTAGCACAATACACATCGTGGCGTATTGGTGGTCCCGCGCGAATTTTTTATCAACCAGAGAGCGTTGATGATCTTGCGGACTTTTTAGCGAGCCTGCCTTCACATGAGCAAAATATTATCTATCTTGGTTTTGGCAGCAATGTATTAATCAGTGATCAGGGCATTGATGGCGTGGTTATTCACACTAAGCAATTACAGCAAATTCAGAAGACATTTGATTCCATGTATGTAGAAGCTGGGGTTTCACTGCCACAGTTAGGTGAACATTTTCCATTTTTAAGTGGTATTCCCGGCACAGTTGGTGGTGCTTTAGCTATGAATTCTGGCGCATTCGGGGAATCGATTTGGGACTATGTGCTCTACGTTGATACTATCGACCGTAACGGTAAGCGTCGGGGTCGAGTGTCTACAGATTTTAAAATTGGCTATCGCCATGTGGTTAAACCAGAAAATGAGTGGTTTATTGGAGCAAAACTAAATTTACAATGGCCATGTAAAAATTCTAAAGAGAAACTTAGAGAGTTGAAGTTAAAGCGTGCTACAACCCAGCCATTAGGAGAACCTACTTGTGGCTCGGTATTTCGGAATCCTCCTGATGATTATGCTGCACGTCTTATTGAAGCATGTGGATTAAAAGGCAAGCAAATTGGTGGAGCTATAATTTCAGAAAAGCATGCTAATTTTATTGTTAACAAAGATAACGCCACAGCAGCAGATATTGAGGCGTTGATGAAATATATACAACATGAGGTAAAACAGCAGACAGGAGTAGAGTTGATTCCTGAAGTTAGAATTATAAGGTAATATTTGTGCGTCAGAAAAACAAAATTGAATCGGTAAAACATTTCGGCCGAGTAGCCGTTCTCATGGGCGGCAATTCCTGTGAGCGTGAGATTTCACTTCTATCTGGTGCTAATGTGTTAAGCAGTTTACAAAAAAGTGGTGTTGATGCTTATGCGCTAGATGTAAAAGATGATGTTATCTTGCAATTACAAAATAATCAGCCAGACCTAGCTTTTATTGCCTTGCACGGTACTGGTGGTGAAGATGGAGTTATTCAAAGTCTTTTAGAGTTATTAAAAATCCCTTACACCTGTAGCGAAGTTGCTGCTTGCGCGCTAACTATGGACAAATATCATTGCAATCTATTTTGGGATGAGATTGGTTTGCCAGTATTGTCAGCTGCTATAGTTCACAATGCCGATGAGTTAGTAGAGAAAGCGCAGCAATTTAGCTTGCCGCTATGTGTAAAACCAGTTAGTAGTGGCTCCAGTTGTGGGATATCAAAGGTAAGCAAGCTAGGTGAATTGCAGGATGCTTTTGCTTTAGCGCAGCAATATGGATCTACAGTTATGTTGCAGCCATGGGTAGAGGGTGGAGTAGATTTTAGTGTTTCTATTCTTGATAACTATGTCTTACCTGTTATTGAGATTGCTACACCTGAGACAGAATTTTATGATTATGAAGCCAAATATCTTAAAGAGACTACAGGCTATATCTGTCCTGCTAATTTGTCAGCAATAGAGACAGAAAGGCTGCAGCAGATAGCCTTGCAGGCGTTTAACAGTACAGAGTGTAGATATTTTGCACGGGTAGATTTTATTCGCGATCAGCAGAACAAGTTTTGGATTCTAGAATTAAACACTATTCCTGGAATGACAGAGCATAGCCTATTTCCAATTGCAACAAATAAGCAGTCAGATTTGGGGTTTGATCAGGCGCTTTTAACAATACTTGAACTTGCATTAAAAGATGACAAACAGTAAAACAGTTAAACTAATAGTATGGGTGCTGTTGGTTCTGTTATTAGCAATAGCTTTGCTTTGGGGGTGGTGTTGGCTGCAAGATCCACAAAATTTTCCTTTAAATAGAGTGCAAATCGAGGCTAGTTATCAACATATAAATCCAGAATCTATCCAAAAGGCTATTGCAGCAGATATCAAGGGTGGTTTTTTTAGTGTAAATGTTGCAACAATAAAGCAGGATGTTTTAGCGTTACCATGGGTATATGCAGTAAACATAAAGCGAGTTTGGCCTGATAAGATAGTAATTGTTGTGACAGAGCAAAAGGCAATCGCCCATTGGAATCAAGACTCTCTAATAAATGCAGCTGCTGATGTTTTTGCTCCTGAAAATTCTAGTTTTTCAGCTGCAGATAAATTGCCCTGGCTCTCAGGTCCAAATGATCAGGCGATTCAAGTTTTAGCCTGTTATAAAAATATTAACCAGTTTTTAGCTGCTATAGATTTTAACGTAACCCAAGTAAGCCTTGATGCACGAGGGTCATGGTATATTAGGCTGAATAATGGCATCGTGGTTTTATTGGGAAATAATAATATTATGAATCGGTTACAGCGATTTGTTACAGTATATCCAAAAATAATCGGTAATAGAGGCGATAGAGTGATACGAGTAGATTTGCGCTATGGTAATGGTTTGGCTATTAAGTGGAGACATCATCCATAAAGTCACGGCAATCGGGCCAAAACGCGCCTGCAAGATACAGCTTTTGGCTCATGAGCAACCGGAGTTTATATATAATAAATGAGGATTGCGA
>JAGLXC010000310.1 GCA_023133095.1 Gammaproteobacteria bacterium
TTGCCTTTGTTACCATAAAGATTTTGCAATCCAGGCATGGATTCAGATGGGCGCCATAGCCATGCTTAGGATTAACTTCAACAGCCTTAAATTCATCGATCACATCAATAACATGCAATTTTATGCCTAAATTTGCTGCAACCGTTGCGACTGAATTTTCTTTACCACCAAAGCCAATTTGAAAATTAATTGCTTCAACCAAAACGCCTTGATCCATAATTACTTTTGTTGCCAAAATAGAATCAAGTCCTCCAGAAAGGAGAGAAACAGCTTTATATATTTCATTCATTTGTATTATCTAATTTAAACGGATAACCACTTAGCCAATAATGTTTCCATATGATCCATAAGTAAAGGCTTAACCACAAATTCATCTGCTCCAGCAGCACGACATTGCTGCTCTATTGTATCATCAAAAGCAGTTAAGACTACGATAGGAATGTATTTATCATGTTCTTCATCCCTAATTCTTTTACATACTTCAATTCCATCTATATCTGGCAGACCAATATCAAGCATAATTAAATTATAGCCATTTTTATAAACCCGCAAGGCCTCTTTACCATTATCAACAATTCCAACATCATAACCTAATGATTCTAAAAAATAGTTATTCACCTGTTGAACAAATTTATCATCTTCAACCAATAGTATTTTAGCTTTTTTATCCATAATGCTCCTATCCCAATATTACTCTAATCTTATAAGTATAGCCGTAAATAGCACTATTTTAAACTGCTACGCCTAAATTAACCCAAAACGAGAAATAGCCCATTAACTAACAAGCAACACCTTGCCTTCTAACGGTTTCAATTCAATTTGCACTATACCCTCTGCATTAACAGATCCATGCTTAACATTCTGTAATAGATCAACAACTGTGCGATTAGAACAATCATTACCAGTTAAACGAGATAGATCTATTTTTTCAACTACAACTTCATCACCAAAATTTAATGCGGTAATTTCATAGCCTGAGTTTTCAGGCAATTTATGCAGCATGATTACTGCACCTCTATTTGCAACTTCAGGTATTGCTATTTGCTCCGCCAGATCAATTTTATATTGCTTCCGCACTGCTAAAATATTTTTAAGTTGCGACACAAAGGAAGCAGAATCTTTTAATTGTTCTTGCAATGATCCATATAAGTTTTCTACTCTAGGTAAACCATCAGTCGAGGTTTCAGCTTCCGCATTACTATCTAATAAATCATACGCGCCGCGATTAATCCAACGATAATCTTTATCGCCTAACAGATGGCTAATTTTTTCTCTTGGCGCAGGCAAAGCGCCAACTAAATCCCAACCAGAAATAACAAACACCCCTGGCTGCATAGCATTAAATAACACTAACAATAGATGTGCCTGTTTTATCTGCTCTTTTTGCTCTAGTGATAAATTATAGATATCGGTTATTTGCAAACGCGTAGCAATTAAGCCTGTAAGTGTTGTACAAAGACCATTACTGGTTAAATCGTTATATGGAGTTTTAGGGCCAATTGCAATTTCAAACATCTCTGCTCTAATTTGATCGCGCAGCTCTTTACCACTAATAGTTTCACCTGCATAATCAAATTGATCTTCACTATGCTCTAAAAAGTGCACCAATTCATAGGTGATTTCGTCATGATTTTGCATGCCATGAATTAAAGTCCGCGGATTAATAGCATATTCCTGCATTAGCTTAAACATGAAATGTAAAAAAGTGGCATCTTTAGTTAGCATTGCATGCTGCACTGCGGGCCGAGTAATAAAATCATAGGCTAAATCAGGACCATACTGACTAAAGGTTTTTATTATATCTAAACTTAAATTAAGCTCTTGAAATGACCAACCACCAAGTTTACGCACAAACCAGGCCAGATTTTCAGTTGAAGTAACAGATAATGGATGACCTTCGGACCAGGCAATTTTGGATGTAGGATCAGGATTAGGCTCAATCCCTAAAAATGGAGTTGCATCAAATCTTACAATTTTATTCTTAAGCACCCGAATACTTTTAATTATATCACCAGCGATAATACGCTTAGCTGCAAAGGTTGGATCGAGCCAATTCATGGTTGGCAAACCTGGTTTAAAGTAGTGCAAATAGATCCATCTTCGAACCACTCCATCAACACCCTCTATTTTACCAGTAACATCCCAGCCAGTAACTTGATCCTCTGTTTCTGGTATAGAAAATAGTACTCTTTGTAAATTTCCTGGCAGATAACCCTTTGCATGTAGCAAATTTACAGTCTCTTTTGATAAATTAACGCTCTCCCATTCATTTTCAACCTCTGGCAATAAAGCCCAATCTGGCTCTGCAATCTCAATTAAGTCATATATCCCTGGATACTCTCCATAATTACGCAAAGCCAGCAAAAAATCAGCGCCTTTACCTGTATGACCGGGAATAATGTCACCTGCAATAATTGCCTGTTGCTTAGCTGCTGCATCTACCATGGCCGCATAATCAGATTCACTCCCAAAAGCAGGATCAATAGTAAGTGCAATGCGATCAAACCAGCCATCAACAGTCGGCGTATGCTTATCTTCTACCAGACCTCCCGCTAATTTCATCGGACTGGTATGAACTGCTTGAATCCCAATACCAGCAAAGGCCTGCCATAAATCGGCATCACCCAAAAACTGCAAAATATTCTGCCCAGGCTTTATAATAGTGGCTGCTGGATAGGCATTAAACCAAACCGAAGCTGCCTCTAAGGCCTGTTCCGTTTGCGGCAGAGCATAGGGCTGCTGCCAGCCATTTTTAGTGCCTGAAAGCTGTTTTGCCAGCTCTTTTGCACTAGCGAGCAATGACTGCTCTTCTAACCAGTTGATATATTTATTCATAAAGCCAATCCTAACACCAGATAACTCGCCTTACCAGCCAAATTTTAGTAGAATTTGTAATTAGAACCTTACATAGCAGAGATAAACTTGAGACAAAACAAATGACCACCACATTTAAAACCATAGTCCTAATGGGACGCCAACAAACAGCTGGCGTAGCTGAAACCCTCAATGCTTTAGTAGCTTACCTACAAACCAATGCAATCAACATTGCCATTGAAAAAGAGTCTGCCCCAATGATAACCAATCTTAATTTTCCGGTTGTTGAACGCGAACAACTGCAAGGTAAATGTGACCTTATCATAGTTGTTGGTGGTGATGGCAGCCTGTTAAGTGCCGCCCATTTTGCCGCAGCTCAAAACATTCCTGTCCTTGGCATTAATCGCGGTCGCCTCGGCTTTTTGACTGACATCAGGCCAGATGAGATTGAAAATATAGGTAAAATCCTAAAAGGAGACTATTTAGAGGAGGTGCGTTTTCTCTTATCCACCAGCATCCAGCACAAAGAGAGTACTATTGCCAAAAAACAGGCATTAAACGACGTAGTACTCTTGCCCAGCGAAAACAATCGCATGATTGAATTCACTATCTATATTGACAATCAA
>JAGLXC010000311.1 GCA_023133095.1 Gammaproteobacteria bacterium
ATTACCAAAATTAATTTTAGAATATAGAAGCTTAAGTAAACTCAAATCAACCTATACCGATGCCTTGCCAGAGCAAATTAATTCTAAAACTGGCCGTGTACATACTTCATATAATCAAGCAATCACAGCAACTGGTCGTTTGTCTTCAACCAATCCTAATTTGCAAAATATTCCAATTCGTACCCCAGAGGGCAGGCGGATCAGGCAGGCATTTATAGCGCCATCTGGTTATAAAATAGTTTCAGCTGACTACTCTCAAATAGAGCTACGGATTATGGCGCATCTGTCGCAAGATAAAGGTTTGCTGCAGGCCTTTGCTAATGGCGATGATATTCATCAGGCTACAGCAGCTGAAGTATTTGGCGTAGCGATTGATGCAGTTACAGGTGAACAACGTAGGCGTGCCAAAGCAATTAATTTTGGGCTAATCTATGGCATGTCTGCTTTTGGATTAGCGCGGCAATTGGGAATAGCACGCGAAGATGCAGAGGCCTATATTGAGCTCTATTTTATGCGTTATCCCGGGGTAAAAGAATATATGCAAACCACTAGGGATAAAGCACGCAAACAAGGCTTTGTCGAAACCCTATTTGGCCGGCGTCTCTATGTGCCAGATATCAACGCAACCAATTTTCAGCGTCAAGCAGCAGCTGAACGCGCCGCTATAAACGCGCCGATGCAGGGCACAGCCGCAGACATTATAAAAATCGCTATGATAAATATCGATCGTTGGTTGCAGCATTGCGAATTAGATCTAAAAATGATCATGCAGGTACATGATGAGTTAGTCTTTGAGGTGGCTGACAAAGATGTTGCTGCTGCAGTAACTGCTGTCCAGGATCAGATGGTAAACGCGGTAGATCTTGCGGTGCCTTTAGCCGTTCATGTGGGGGTTGGTCTAAATTGGGATGAGGCGCATTAAGTTCTGGCCTTAATTAAAAATCAAGAGTTTGGTAATTTCGGCTGATTATTTCTTGAAAAGTTGGCGATAATCTATGCCAATCATGTACGTCTACCATAATCGGTAGATCTGATTCAGCAAAGGCATCTTTTAAAGTAGAGAGCTTAGCTAGAGAGAGTTTTTCCTTACAGATTATAGCCAAATCTAAGTCAGAATATTTTTTTGCGGTTCCATTAATTCGAGAGCCAAAGATTCTAACTTCGCAGTCTATAACATAAGCATGGAGTATTTTTTTTATTATGGTAAGGTCTTGTTCTGATAAATCAATCATTAGCTAGCTCGAGTTCATGCAATAACTTTTGTGCATCAGCTAAAAAAGGAGTTGCTAGCTCGATGATAATGTTAGCTTTGTCTTCGTCATAGGTGTGAGAGGTAAGATTGCGGGCTTCAGCATACTCAAACCAGTCTAATGGGTTTTGTATAAGTCTCTTATTTGCGGCTAAACGAAATAGCTCTTTTTTAGTGCGTGGCTCAGCATCTTCTGGGCTTAGATTTAATCGAATCCAACGCCGGAGTATTTTCCAGCATAATTCATAAGTGAATTCAAAGTGTTGAATTAAGCCTGCCTTGATAGCATTTTGTACAGTTAGTGGATATTTTGTATTGAAATCAACAGCATTAGTTAGGGCTAGAGTCTCTTCTAGAGCATTTATAGCTTTAGTTAGGTTGCTTAGATTAAGTGCCATAGTATATTATTCTCGATTGAGCTATTAATAATAAGCCTCATCATCATAGCCATCTTGATCAATATCTTTTTCCGTAATAACGTTACTATTTTTATCAGTTGCAGGTGTAGTGCTAGCAGTAGGAGCTTGTTGTTGCTGTTGGTCAGCAGTAGCTGCGTGTTTATGTTGCAGGAATAAAAATAGACCACCTGCTATGATCAGGATAATAACAATTGCAATAATATATTTTCGTTTCATAAGGTTACCTCTGTTAGCTATTATAGCATGTTTATTACCAGCTCTGCTATATCTGTGGTTTCAGCAGTCACTAGTTTGGATTTCACTTTTCCAAGCTCGGTAAGCATCTGATTGCGGTAGCTGGGTTCAGTTAAGATGCGTACAATTTCTTGACTGATATTATAAGGCGAGGCTTGCTGTTGAAGTAGTTCTTTAGCAATTTCCTTGCCAGCTACTATATTGCAGAGGCCAATATAGGGGATTTTAATGATAGATTTAATCGGGAAGTAGGGCGGCCATATTTTGTATACAATAACCAGAGGCACGCTGAGCAGAGCTATCTCTAAAGTTGTAGTGCCAGATTTTGCAATAATTGCATCGCATATGTTGATGGCATCATAATTTTGTTCGGTAATAAGCTGTATATTAAGGCGAGACTTTTGCAGATATGGCTGCAGATCTGCTGCAGCTAAAGATGATGCTAGTGGCAGAATAAATTGGCTATGTGGAAAGCGGTTTGCAGCTAACTCTGCAGCCTTAAGCATTACTGGCAACAAGCGTTTTATCTCACCTTTGCGGCTACCTGGAAAAATACCGATGGTTTTATAGTCTGGTTTGAGCCCAAAATGCTCTATTGCCTGAGTGTGCGGCATGCTAGGATGCACGGTGGTAACTAATGGGTGGCCCACAAAAGTGGCAGGCACATGGAGTTTTTTATAAAAATCTACTTCAAACGGGAAGATTACAGCAACCCTATCTACATATTTGCGGATAACGTTTACCCGCCTTGTGCGTGAGGCCCAGAGCTGAGGGCTAATGTAATAGAGAACTTTTAGACCAGCTTGTTTGGCCATTTTAACCAGGCGCAGATTAAAACCAGAATAGTCAATCAGGATTAAGAGATCAGGTGGATTTTGACGAATAGCAGTGCAAATGGTTTTACGAGCGCGATAGATTTTAGCTAAATTAAGCAATACATCAAAGAGGCCAATTACGG
>JAGLXC010000312.1 GCA_023133095.1 Gammaproteobacteria bacterium
GCAACTGATTGCTTTACAGCTGCGCTGCTCACATTGTGTTGTGTAGATGGCCAGGATGATTGGTTTAAATCTGAGATGTCTGGATCTTGCTTCAAAGATACATTTAGACCGGTATATAATATGGCTTTATCATAATTATCTGACCATTCTGGCAACGATGGTAGCAAGGCTAGTATTTTTTGAAAAAATAGCGTTGCTTCTTGAAAATTATTTGCAACAAATAATTTAATGCCAATGGATTCAAGTGTGTCTAATTTTGAGGTAAAATTAGCTATTTCTCTTTTAAATTTTTTAATCTCGTTATTACATGTTTTCAAAAAAGATAGTACATCATTTTGTCGATCTTCCAAAAATTTATTTCCAGGAAACAAGCTGTATAGATGAATGATTGTCTTTGACAGGTTAAATGCAATGTTTTGTGCTCCTGCATATTTTTTCTGTTCATATAAATTTTGTGCTTCTTTATAGCTAGCGTTAATCTCGTTACATCTTTTCGGTGATAATTGTGGCATGCTTCAACCTCGGACAAATTGATTTTATGTAACATGTGGGTGTTCTGAATCAAGAAGAGCTAAATTATAATGGAAAAATGATCTTTATGTCAAGCGTGATTTTTAACAGAACCGTAGGGAGGGGCACCCCTTGCGGGTGCCCGTTACACCATTAATTTAGCAGTCCTACCCATAGCAGCAGAAATTTCTTTAGCAGTAATAGTGCCAAGCAAGGTTCTACTGCTGTTATCATTTGGGTTGCGGGTTACTAAGATAATTTCAGCCTCTTTCTCTTGCATTTTTCGGCTTATGGCAACTAAATTAGTAAAAGGTGCAACCATAATGTAATTTGTATCTAAGAACTCCTCTGGAGTTTCAATATTGATTTCCGGTTTGGCAAAAAGTTTATTGCGGAGTACACCTAAAATTTCACCATGTTTTTCAACAATAGTTATCTGATTAGGCTTGATATTGGGTAGTTCTTGTTCAAGCAGAGTGAGTTCTACAACTTGAAATGTTTGAGCCATTATATCGCGGGCACGATTTGCGGAGCTTAAATCAGCTTGCAGTCCCTCTGGAACAATAATACCGCGGCGTAGTAGTTTTAAAGTATAGATACTTTCATTACAGATTAATTTACGTAGATTAGATGCCAATGCTACTGAAATTACAATCGGTAAAATTGAGTTGTAATCGCGGGTTAATTCGAATGACATGGCAATTGCGGTCATAACTGCGCCAGTAGAGCCGCTTATCATAGCGGCCATTCCAGCAAGCGCAAAAACAGCAGTGTTTATATCTAAGCCAGGGAAAAGCATATGCATAAATCCACCAAAGGCAGCACCTAAGGTAGCACCTAAAAATAGCGAGGGTGAGAATACTCCGCCTGAAGCTCCAGAACCTAAAGTTAAGCTGGTAGAAAGCAATTTAGCAACAAATAGCAGCAGTAATAACCATGGATTGTTTAATAGTTGTTTTAAGATATCAATGATAGTGGCATAACCTACACCCTGAACATAGTAATGATTAGTGTAGTGGATAAAGATATACATAATGACGCCAACTAAAAACATTCCAGCCATATGACGGAGATAATAGTTAAAAGGTAGGTCATCAAATAGATCTTCAAACCAATAGATAATGTGAATAAACAGAGTTGCCGCAAACCCCATTAAAATACCAAAGGGAATAAATAGCAGTAAAATATATGGCGAAGCCATATGTAAGTTGGTTATCTCTAAGGCAGGAATGTTAAGTGCAGGTGTTGCGCCTAAGAAATATCTGCCTATGTAGGTGGCAGTTGCAGTAGCTACAGCGACAAGACCTACGGTCGATGCATTAATTGAGACCAGCATTAGCTCCATTGCAAATGCAAGGCCGCCGATTGGTGCGTTAAATGTGGCGGCAATGCCCGCGCCGGCGCCAGCTGCGATTAAAATAATTCGTTGTCTGGCAGGAATAGAGGCGATTTGGCCAAGAGTGGAAGCAAATGCTGCGCCAATCTGAATAATTGGACCTTCACGTCCGACCGAGCCACCGCTGCCGATAGAGATTGATGAGGCTAATGATTTTATTAGTGCGACAATAGGTTTGATTTTACCTTCATTGTAATAGATGGCATTCATTACCTCAGGGACGCCGTGACCTTTGGCTTCTGGCGCAAAGGTTTGAATTAACCACGCGACTATAATAGCACCAATAACAGGGACAAATATAACCCAAATACCCCAGCTGCTGGCCAGAGTGTGCATGTTAGCATTGTAAGAGAAGCTGAAGTTACCAAAGAACAAAATATTATGAACTAAGCCAATTAAAGCACGAAAACCAACCGCGCCGAAACCTGTGATAATACCAACTAATAGGGCCAAAAATATCATCCGTACTGGTCCGTATAGGTTTAATTCTTGATCCTGTTTTCTATTTTTAATTAGCAATTTCGTGCGCCTTTTTTGTTCGAAATGAAATGATACCCCATATTGCGTATTGGCAGCAACAGGTGTAGCATTATACTATCATTTTATCTAATGTTTTAACTTTTAGGAGGTTGTTGTATGCTAATCGGTGTCCCAAAAGAGATTAAAAATCAAGAATATAGAGTGGGTCTGGTACCAGCTAGTGTGCGTGAGTTAATATTACATGGACATGAGATTATTATAGAACACAATGCAGGTATTGGCATTGGTATTAGTGATGCTGATTATGAAGCAGTAGGCGCCAATGTACGTGAGACAGCCGCAGAGATTTTTGCTGAAGCAGAGATGGTTGTAAAGGTAAAAGAGCCACAACCTGATGAGTGTAAAATGCTGCGCGATGGTCAACTACTTTTTACCTATTTACATTTAGCTCCAGATCCAGCACAAACTCAAGCTCTTAGAGAGTCAGGCTGTACAGCAATTGCTTATGAAACCGTAACTGGCATACGTGGGGATTTGCCACTGTTAGCTCCTATGAGTGCAGTAGCTGGTCGTATTGCAGCGCAAGCCGGTGCTCATTGTTTAGAGAAGCGTCAGGGCGGCGCTGGAATTCTACTTGGCGGTGTGCCTGGAGTTGAAGCTGGAAAGGTTGCAGTAATTGGTGGTGGTGTTGTTGGAACTAATGCATTGCAGCTGTTGGTTGGTAACGATG
>JAGLXC010000313.1 GCA_023133095.1 Gammaproteobacteria bacterium
AATATATACCTCTTGCTCTTTAATATCTTTAGTAGTAGTGCTACCGGCTGGAGCCTCTTTATCATTAATTACCAACCGAAACTTTACTCTAAGCGCTCCGCCATAGGTTAAGCCACGTAGTTTACATTCATTTACATCAAAAGCAGGTTCGCCCAGACTATAGCCAACATATTCAATTCTGGCATACCCTGAAAAACTTTTAATGGGAAACAATGATCTAAAAACCGACTCTAAACCGGCATCTTCTCGATCTTCAGGCCGATTGTCCCCTTGCAAAAACTTATGATAGGAGTCTACCTGTACCGCTACTAAGTAGGGTGCGTCGATAGATATAGAAAGTCTACCAAAATTTTTACGGATACGTTTTTTTTCTGTGTAAGAAAGTTGTTTCTCTGTGTAAGAAAACTCTGTTGTTTTTGTGGACATTAACAAACCTCGTAATTAGTAATCACTATGGTGGTTATAAAATATAGCAAAAAGTCAGGAAAGAGCTAACACACTCATTCCTGACATAAAAATAACAAACTAGTTATTTAATTTCTACGCTAGCACCAGCTTCTTCTAATTGCTTCTTAATAGCTTCTGCGTCCTCTTTCGAGACCCCTTCTTTAACAGTAGAAGGAACACCCTCTACCGTATCTTTAGCCTCTTTTAATCCTAAGCCAGTGATGGCACGAACTACTTTAATAACTTCGATTTTCTTCTCACCAAAGCTAGTCATTACCACATTAAACTCAGTCTTTTCTTCAGCTGCTGCTGCTTCACCAGCAGGGGCCGCAGCCATTGCTACAGGAGCTGCAGCAGAAACACCAAATTTCTCTTCCATCTCTTTGACAAGTTCTACTACATCCATAATACTCATATTAGAGATTGCTTCTAAAATTTCTTCTCTTGTTATAGCCATTTATATTCTCCAAAAATAAAAATCAAATTAAATACAAAAATTAACCATTTTGTTTCTGATCACGTACTGCAGCAACAGCGCGAGTTAATTCAGCATATGGTTCTACCAAAGTACGCACAAATTTGCTAACTGTACCCTCCATTACACCCATCAACATAGCAATAGCCTGATCATGATTTGGCAATTCTGCTACCGTTTTAAGATGCTCTGCGGCTAATAGTTCTCCATTAAGAACTAAAGCCTTAACCTCCAATTTCTCGTGATCTTTCATGAAATCTCGTAACAAACGTGCAGCGGCACCCGGTTCATTGAGCGAAAACGCTAAACAAAGCGGTCCAACTAACACCTCTTGCAAACAAGCAAAATCACTATTTTCTATAGCTCGTTTAGCTAAGGTATTACGTACTACACGTAAACATACGCCTGAATTACGAGCTTTAGCACGCAACTCAGTCATTTCAGTAACGGTTAATCCACAATAATCAGCGGCTACTACAGATAAAGCATCTGTGGCAACATTTGCTACATCTGCAACAATCGCTTGTTTCTCTTTCAACTTTAATGCCACTTTTCACCTCCAGGTTGAATAACTTATTCAACATTTCCTATTTTGGTGACCGCCACTCAAACTAGTGCCGGCTACACCGTCTGCGTAGGATATACTTTTTTGCAAAAGCATATTTAAACATAGTTCCTACGGTCTTCGACGGCAGAGCCTATCCCTAAATACAGAAATAGACCCATATTGCCGCGAATTCTTTCTAATGGACAATTAATATTTGCCCAACACAACTTAAACAACAGTCGCTATATCGATAGCTAAACCAGGGCCCATAGTACTAGATAAGGTAATTTTCTTAAGATAAATACCTTTTGAACTACTGGGTTTGGCTTTTTTAATAGCAGCAATTAAGCTGGATAAATTTTCCTGTAACTTATTAGTATCGAAATTAATTTTTCCAATAGTAGTATGTACTATACCTGCTTTGTCATTACGATACTGTACCTGACCGGTTTTAGCATTTTTAACAGCTGTTGCAACATCTGCTGTAACAGTACCAACTTTAGGATTAGGCATTAATCCTTTTGGTCCTAAAATCTGGCCTAAAGTTCCAACAACCCGCATAGCATCAGGTGTTGCTATCACCATATCAAAATCAATTTCACCACCCTTAATGCTCTCAGCTAAGTCTTCAAAGCCAACTTTATCAGCCCCTGCCTTAGTTGCTATTTCAGCTTGTTCCCCCTGAGCAAACACAGCCACACGCACGCTTTTTCCAGTGCCATGCGGTAATACAGTACTACCACGCACACCTTGATCTGATTTACGCGCATCAATTCCTAAGTTGACACTAACATCAACAGATTCAGCAAACTTAACCTTAGAACACTCTTTCATTAGATCAATTGCCTCAGTTATTGCGTAAACCTTTCCTACTATAATTTTCTCTAAAATAGCTTTATTACGTTTTGTTAATTTAGGCATTGGTTGCGCCCTCCACTTCAATACCCATGCTACGAGCGGTACCAGCTATAATACGAATTGCAGCCTCTACATTAGCAGCATTAAGATCAGGCTCTTTTAATTTAGCAATCTCCTCAATCTGGGCATAGGTGACCTTACCAACCTTATTGGTATTAGGCGTAGCACTACCTTTCTGTAAACCAGCTGCCTTCCTTAATAAAACAGAAGCAGGTGGCGTTTTAGTAATAAAACTAAAACTACGATCAGCATAGACAGTAATTACTACAGGAGTTGGCAACCCTTTCTCTATATTTTTAGTTTTCTCATTAAACGCTTTACAAAAGTCCATGATGTTAACACCATGTTGCCCTAAAG
>JAGLXC010000314.1 GCA_023133095.1 Gammaproteobacteria bacterium
GGCAGCTTTACCGGGGTACGCGTTGCTGCTGGAATTGTCCAGGGACTGGCATTTGCTGCTGACCTTCCAGTTGTGCCAGTATCATCCCTTAAAGCTTTAGCCCAAACCGCCTATGCGGAGCAAAAATGTCGCAAAATTCTAGCTGCTTTTGATGCCCGCATGCAGGAGCTCTATTGGGGTATGTATGAACTGGCTGGCGATGGTTTGATGCAAGAGCTACAGCCTGATGCTTTGCTAAAACCAGAACAGATCACAAATCTGCCCAACGATGGCTGGGCTGGCGTTGGCGATGGTTGGGATGCACATGGCAAAATTCTACAAAGCAACCTTGCACCTAACTTAACCACAATTTTGCCACAACTTTATCCGCATGCTGCTGCTATTGCGCATTTAGCTACTGCCGATTATGCAGCTGGAAAAGCTGTTGCAGCAGAACAAGCTCTACCAATTTATTTGCGTGCAGCGGTATAATCTTATAATATTAAAAACAGGAGATAAGATGTTAGAACTAAAAATAATAGCTATCAGTTTTTTTTTGTCACTAAATTCATTAGCATTGGCTAGTAATTTTTCCAACAGCAACAAACCTATCCCTGTAACAAAATCCAACCCATCTTTTTCTCTTAAATTAAAATCTAATCCATCTACTGGTTTTAGCTGGTATTTAATAGATTATGATAAAAATCTGCTGCAACCTGTGCGACATAAATATTATGCGCCTGACTCTAAATTAGCTGGTGCCTGGGGCTATGAAGAGTGGACGTTTAGGGTAAAACCAGAGGGCTTTACTGTTCCTCAAGTTATAAATCTACAACTAGCTTATATTAGACCCTGGGATGTCAGCACCTACAAACCCACAACATTTAAGGTAATAACTCATGACAATTAAACAATATCCAAAATTTAAAAATTTCTATGAAGTACGACACCCTTTATTGCAACACAAATTGTCTTTGTTACGTGACGTAAAGACCACAAAAAAAGAATTTAAGGAATTCATCACTGAAATTACTCTTTTGCTTGCTTATGAAGCCACAAAAGATCTGCCAATGACCACTAAAAAAATTAAAACGCCACTTGAAACTTTTGACGCGCCGGTTTTAGAGGGACAAAAGCAGGTAATCTTACCTATTTTACGCGCAGGAATTGGCATGGTTGACGGATTTTTAATGCTAATGCCCTCTGCGCGTGTAGCTCATATTGGTTTGTTTCGTGATGAAAAAACTTTAGAGCCGCAAAATTACTATTTTAAAATTCCACCCAGCAGCAAAAACCGTCACTTTTTTGTTTGCGACCCAATGTTGGCAACTGGTGGCTCAGCTATAGCTGCGGTTAACCAACTAAAAAAGGTAGGAGTAAAGCGCATTACCTTCGTTTGTGTACTAGCCTCCCCTGAAGGAATAAAACATTTTAGTAAAGAGCACCCTGATGTGCTAGTATTTGCAGCCTCCCTTGATCGCCAACTAAATGAAAAGGGTTATATTTTGCCAGGACTAGGAGATGCTGGAGACAGAATATTTGGAACTAAGTAAACTCAATCGCGAAGGGTATAGTATTATTGTGCAAAAACTATAATTATTCAGCTTTTTTAAATGGGTAGTATTTAGGTTTCCACATAACTGCTTTTACAGCACTATCTATATCAGAAATCTCACTTGCCACACCATCGACGATAGCCTGTTTTGCAACTGCAATTGCCACCTTATAGCTAACTTCTTGCACATCCTTGATCTCAGGTAAAAGTGGCGCTGATCTATCCTGATATACTGGTGAGACCTCGGTTATAGCTTTACATGCAGCCCAAATCATCTTATCAGTAAGACGATTCGCTTTAGCAGCAATAATTCCTAAACCAATTCCCGGAAATGCAAAAGCGTTATTGCACTGTGAAATCCGAACCTTTTTGCCGTTAACATCAACTGACGCAAATGGACTTCCAGTTGCTACCAATACTTTATTGTTGGTCCATTTATATAGATCAATCGGTTTGGCTTCTGCCTTAGAGGTTGGATTAGAGAGTGGCATTATTACAGATCGTTCAACATGTTTCGCCATCTCACGCACAATCTCTTCATTAAAAGCATTAGCAACAGTAGAGCAACCAATTAGCATAGTTGGTTTTACATTTTTTACTACCTCTAATAGCTCGATCTTCTTTGGATTAGCCAAATCCCAACCCGAAACCTCTTGCCGCGTACGCGCATAGGTACGTTGAAATGAGGTAATGTTAGCAAGATCTTCGGTAATTAAGCCCCGACTGCCTAACATCCAGATTTGGCTACGAGCCTCCTCTAATGTTATCCCCTCCAGTACCATAGCATCGCAAATTTGATCCGCAATACCTGTCGCTGAAGTTCCAGCGCCATGAAA
>JAGLXC010000315.1 GCA_023133095.1 Gammaproteobacteria bacterium
AGGCAGTTTCGTTTCCTCTCGTCTCTTCTCAGATAACACTCCGAATATGTCGCGCAAATCCGGGGCTCACTCCGAGATATTAAGCGCAAAAACCAAAAATCAATCTCATTTAATCCGCAATGCTTTTTTGGGGCAGACATCAATACACTCCCTGCATTTTAGACAATCTGTATCAGATAAGCTTTCATCCTCTAAAGCAGCAGTGATTTGAATATTTAAAGGACAAGCCCTTTCACACAATTTGCAAGAAACACACAATTTTTTGTCAATAGCTAATTTATGGTTATCTTTTCCTATGGCGCTAACAAAAGTTCCTATGGGACAGAAAGCACACCAGCTCCGATGGTTAAATAACAGGCTTAAAAGCACACCTAGCACGGTTGTTGCCGTACACATTAACCAAAAAATATGCCCAAACCGCTCAGGCGTCAATTCTGGTGATCGCACTACTTGGAAAATAAAAAAAATAGAAATAAGTGCAAACACCGTCCAGCGAAATCTTTTACCTCTTAAAAAACCTGGAACTTTTTTATTTCGGCTAAAATACCGTAATACTCGATCGTAAAATGCGCCTCTGGGACAAAAATTACCACAAACATATCTACCTCGATGTAGCAATGGACTAAGCATGTTTATGAGCATTACTATCGGAACAGAAAAAGCTATCCAGTAATATTTCCATCCTAACCCTATAGTTATAATCACTATAGGAGCCAACAACCATTGTCTAACTATGCGATTTTTTAACTGGTAATTAGATCGCTGCATAATTTAAAACTCCTCTTGGATTGCCCCTTTGGGGCAGAATTTGACACACTTTTTGCAACCGATACAAAGATCTTGATCGACCACAGGTAAATCAAAATCATATTGCGATATAGCTTTTTTTGGACAACAAGCTATAGCCGGGCATTGGTGATCTTGTGGACATTTATTTTTATCAATTATAATCATAGTCTTCTCTTCTTAGGTTTTTTGGCTAAGCGCCAAAGTTTTGCTACATAAATAAAGATTATAACAAAACTTTGATACTCCGGGAAAGCTTAAATGAGCAGTGCTGGTTTTATTTCAGCTGCCAGCCTTAACATAAACCAGCAGCAAAGAGATCGCCGCCGGCGTAACGCCTGGAATACGCGCAGCCTGGCCAATTGTAGCTGGAATCACCTCTTTCAACTTTTGCTTTACCTCGTTAGACAAACCTTTAATACGGTCGTAATCAAAATCAACCTGGATCTTAGTCTCTTCATTCCGTCTCTGCCTTGCAATTTCTTGCTGCTGTCGCTTGATGTAGCCTGCATATTTCATCTGAATCTCTATCTGCTCTGCAACAGCTGCATCTACTTGAACCGCCCCTACCTCATCCAACTGACCCAATAAGCTGTAAGAAACTTCAGGCCGTTTTAATAACTCAAGTGCTTTAATTGGCTGCTCAACAGCACAGATTGAATTTCCTGGTCGCACTAAAACATTATTGAGCCGCTCTTTTTCTATTTGAATCGCCTGTCTCTTCTCCTCAAATGCCTGCCATCTTGTATCATCAACCAGGCCCAACTCTCGCCCCTTTGCGGTTAAGCGTAAGTCAGCATTATCCTCGCGCAATAATAAGCGATATTCCGCTCTGCTAGTAAACATCCGATAGGGCTCGCGCGTACCACAAGTAATTAAATCATCCAGCATCACTCCAATATAAGCCTCATCCCGACGCGGATACCAGGGCTCCAAATTTTGCACCAACAAAGCAGCATTAGCGCCAGCAATCAAACCCTGCGCTGCTGCCTCTTCATAACCTGTGGTACCATTTATCTGCCCGGCAAAAAATAGACCACTGATTGCCTTAGTCTCAAGCGAAAACTTAAGATCACGCGGCTCAAAAAAATCATACTCAATAGCATAACCAAAACAGGTAATATGCGCCTTTTCAAAGCCACAGATACTATGGATAAAATCTAATTGCGTCTGATAGGATAAGCTGGTAGAGATGCCATTAGGATAGACTTCAGAGGTGTGCAAACCCTCTGGTTCAATAAAAATCTGATGCGAAGATTTATCAGCAAAACGCATAATTTTGTCTTCAATTGAAGGGCAATAACGCGGCCCCGCACTCTCAATAACTCCAGTATAAAGTGGTGATTCGTTAAGGCCGGCGCGAATAATCGCATGCGTCTCTGCATTGGTATGGGTAATGTGACAGGAAATCTGCTGCGGATGCTCGCTAGCTTTACCTAAAAAAGAGAAAACAGGTGTAGGAGTGTCTCCAAATTGACGCTCTAGTTTACTATAATCAATAGAATTTCCATCAAGCCGCGGCGGTGTCCCTGTCTTTAACCGATTAACTCTGAGCCCTAACGCCCACAATTTGGCTGCTAACGCAATAGAGGCGGGATCACCAACGCGACCACCAGTAAAAGTTTTAAGGCCGGTATAAATTTTGCCATTTAAAAAAGTCCCTGCTGCTAAAATCACAGCCTCAGCCGTAAACTTCATGCCCAAATTAGTAACTACGCCAGTTACGTGCTCACCATCTATAAGCAGATCATCTACAGTCTGCTGCATAATGGACAAATTTTTCTCGTGCTGCATCAATTCCAAAATGACCTGTTTATACAATACCCGATCAGCCTGGGCCCTGGTTGCACGCACTGCTGCACCCTTGCTAGCATTTAAAATTCGAAAATGAATCCCCGACCTATCAATCGCCTGCGCCATCACCCCGCCTAAAGCATCAACCTCTTTTACCAAATGGCCTTTACCAATCCCACCAATTGAGGGATTACATGACATCTGCCCAATGGTGGCCATATTATGGGTTAGAAGCAGAGTCTTCACTCCCATACGTGCTGCAGCCATAGCAGCTTCTACTCCAGCATGGCCGCCACCTATTATAATAATTTTAAATTTCATATAGCCCTAAATTACCATATAAATTAAATTGGAGTCAAAAAACACTTGCCAGATAGGCAAAGAGTTCTTATAATACGCGATCTTGAACTGAATACCCTGGAGAAAAGCAATGTTCGCAGTTATTGAAAGTGGTGGAAAACAATATCGCGTCACAAACGGCGATATTATTAAAATTGAATCATTGGCAGTTGAGCCAGGTGCTGGCGTTATCTTTGATAAGGTGCTGATGCTAAATGATGATAAAGAGATTAAAATAGGCACACCGATTTTAGAAGGCGTCACCGTTACAGGTGAAGCTATTGAGCATGGTCGCCATAAAAAAATTGAAATCTTAAAATTCAAACGTCGTAAGCATCATATGAAACGTCAAGGGCATCGCCAAAATTATACTGCTGTCAAGATTACCGCGCTAGATGGAAAAGCTGCGGAACCAAAACCAAC
>JAGLXC010000316.1 GCA_023133095.1 Gammaproteobacteria bacterium
CTGATCGTTTTGGTCGTCGAACAATGATCTTAACCGTCAGCCCTATTTTTTTAATAGGTATAATCTTACTATTTATATCCAATACTTTTTTTACGCTATTATTTGCTAGGGTTATCATAGGTATTGGAGCAGGCATTACTGCAATAGCTATTCCATCATATCTATCTGAAATTTCTCCAGCTACAATACGTGGTAGAAGCATAGCCACTTTTCAGCTATTTTTAACACTAGGCATCTTATCTTCCTATATCATAGACACTATTTTTACACCTTCTGGTAATTGGCGAGCCATGTTTGCCATTACAATAATACCGGCTTTATTTCTATTTGTTACCATGTATTTTTTACCTGAATCTCCTCGTTGGCTTTTCAGCAAAGGGAAACAACAGCAGGCAAAAAATATTCTTAATCGTACTAGATTGCCAAAAGAAGCAGAAAAAGAAGCAAAAGAAATCATGGCTTCTCTAAATGTAAATCAAGCTAAATGGAGTGATGTTTTTTCTAAATCATTAATGTGGCCATTGTTACTGTCTATTTTTATTGGCGTTTTTAACCAATTAACTGCGGTTAACGGCTTTCTGCAGTATGCACCATCTATATTTAGGGATGCTGGATTTTCTTCTCGGGTTTCAGATATGCAGTGCGCAATAGCGTTGGGTGCGATCAATGTTGTTGGAACTATATTAGGAATGCTTGTTGTAGATAAGATTGGTAGACGAACTCTATTAAAGCTAGGCATTGGCGGTATTGTCTTAACTTACTTATACTTGTCAGTCGGATACATGTTGTCTTTACCTTCTGTTGCTGCATTAATTGGATTAATAATATTTATATTTTGTTTTGCTTGTGGGCCTGGAGTAGTCGCGTGGATTATTGTGTCAGAACTATTCCCTACAAAAGTTCGTAGCAAAGGGTTAGCGATAGTTTTATTTTTCACTTCTTTATCTGGGTGGATGGTAACCTCGCTTTTTTTACAAATTGAAAAACAGTTACATCTAGGTGGAGCTTATTATTTGTTTGGAACTTTTTCTATACTATACTTTATAGTGATAGCTAAATTTTTACCAGAGACAAAACAAAAATCATTAGAACAAATCCAGCAAGAGGGATTGTCTTAAAATAAATGGGGCACAAAGCATGAAAAAGCATTCACAATTATTCTATCAACCTGATTTTGAATTAACTAAATCAGATACAGTAAGCTTGTTAGTAGGTGATAAGTGTTTTGTTTGCTCTAGGCAGGCTCTTATTAAGATGGAGTACTTTAAGGATAAATTAGCGCATGAACAAACAGAAATAGAGCTACCAGAAGAAGCACCAGAAATTTTTAAAGTTTTTATTGATTTCATTCATACTAATCACATAGAGCTAACTAAAAAAAATGTGTTACAACTATATAATATTGCGGAAAGATATGGCGCGCATGCTCTGCTGGATCAATGTGGTGATTATCTAGTTGAGGATTTTGCCCAATTATTGCATAAGAGGCATGATATAAAGGCAGATAAGCCACAAGCACAAGAGGATATATGTCCAAAATGCGGCAAGATTCTTGTCCCCAGCAAAGGAGAAAATGGATATTTCTGGGCTTGCGCTTGTGCAAAAACAACAGATTAATATCTTAGCCACACTGCCTCATATTGTGAAGATCAGTTGTGCTTTGTTATGCTTTCTGCAGTAAAGGCTCTCGCTAAAAAATCAAACATCCCTATTTCAATACGATTACCATGAAGCAACCCCCAAACCATGGGGGCAACTTTGGGGGCAACTAACATCTTACAAAAGCCATAACCCTTTACCTATAAGGCCTACAAACACTTGTTCGGTAGTCGCCGCCCCACCAGTTAACATTCCAAAGGGATCCAATGTGATCCAAAAAATCCAAACAAAACAAACAAATAGCAGCATTTACTTACCCATAACATCCCAAATAATTCTATAAAATCTTATTGTTTTAGTAGTACTTATTGTAGCACCATGAAGATACCATATAAACGGTACTACTAAAAATGTCTAGAATTGTATACGGACAGTTATAATTTCTCCCCGCATTGACTCACCAAAAATCGAACTATTATAGTATTGTTGTGGCGCAAGGCTTTGGTGTTTTATAGTTTATTAGTTGCCCCCAGTAGTTTGAAATGTACTTTCCGTCAATAGGGCCGATTTTTTTATTGCCTATAAAATCATAACAGCTTGCAGCAAATAAACGTATTATATGGGGATTGCTGCTGCCAGTATATTAATTAGCTCTTTTTGCGCTAATAATATGAAGATGGGGGGTGATTTTTTTGATCCACGGGTGTTGTTTTTCCGGCAAAAGACAAGCAATATTTTTACAGACTACATTAAAGCTAAAGTTATATTTCTTTAACAATGATGTGACTTTATTTATTTTGCCCATTGTAACTTCTTGATTGGATGAGTGAACCTCTAATGACATTTCTCGTATAAAAGTTAATTTATCTCCCAGCTCTTCTAACACGTGTAGCTCAGCTCCTTCTACGTCTAGTTTTAGAAAATCAACCTCTGTTGTAATAAAATTAGACAACTTAACTGCCTTTACTCTTATTTTTTCTGTATAACCTCTGTCACCCCAGGCTTGAATAATTGATCCACCTAAAGAATTAGGGCTCTCACCATTAAATTCACCAAAAAAATCAGTTTCTCCTTCTATGTTAGATAGTGCTGCATTTATTAAAGTAATATCTTTAAATTCGTTAACGGCAACATTTTTTTTCAAAATAGCGTAGCTATTGGGATCTGGCTCAAAACCAATAATTTTCGCAAATGGGAATTTATTCTTAAAATAAATTATTGACATGCCAATATTGCTGCCACAATCAATGATTAGCGGGGCTTTCTTGTCAGATTCAAATCTGTATGCATTTCCCCTGAAAATTTCATTCTGTAGTTCTTGGAAGTTTTCTTCGTTAAGATAGAATAATTTACAACCATTTAAGGTTGCCTGCATGGCCGAGCTGTGTTTACTGCTGGTTGTCTGCGTGTTTTTCAGGGGAGCGCTTGATTTTTTTAAGCACATTGTTTAATTTTTCTTCTGTTAAAGGTTTTTGTAAAAAACCATTCATCCCAACAGCTTCTGCTTGCTGCTGATAATCTTTATCCAAATGAGCAGTTAATGCATAAATTTGGGTCAGGTGGTTTTTGCCCTGCGACCTCCTAATATCATCAGTTAACCGAAAGCCATCTGTATCTGGCAAGCCTATATCCATAAAAATAACATCATAATATTTTTCGCAGGCTAATTGTAATGCATCTGAGCCAGTTTCTGCAACATCTGTATTGCAATTTAAGTCTTCCAATATATAGGTCGCTGCAATTTGAGCAAGTGGTACATCTTCTACTAACAAAACATTATATTGATTTTTATCCATATTACCCACTGTTATTCGTTAAGAAGCGGTAATTTTACCGGTATGGAGCAAGTAAACACGGTTCCGCTTTCTTCTTTGCTTGTTACGTCTATATCAGCGTCAAGCTCAGATATAAATTGCTTAATAATATTTAAGCCTAAACCAGCTCCATTAAATAAACCCTTATTAGATGGGGTGCCGCGAACAAATTTTTCATAAATTAAATCTTGTTTTTCTGCTGGAATTCCTATGCCGGTATCTTTTACAGTTAAAATAAGAATAAAATGCCTATTATTAAATGCCTTTCCTTGCTTAACTGATATTTTTACAGATCCCTTCTGAGTAAATTTAATAGCATTGCCAACAAGATTAAGTAATATTTTCGATAACCTAAATTCATCCCCTATAATAATCTCGGGCATCTTTTTTGCATAATCTATTTGTAATTTTATTTTTTTTGTATCAGCAGAGGGCTGCTCCAACTTAGCAATATGCTCAACCATCTTCTTTAAGTCAAATTTTTTCTCAAAAACGGGCAGCTTACCACTTTTTATCTTAGAGAAATTCAAAATATCATTACAATAATCTAACAATTCTTTTGCTGCTTCTGCTGCTTGCCGCAATAGTTCCTTTTTGCTTTTATCTGTCTCTTTTTTCTCTAACAAATGAGTAACACCCCATAATCCGCTTAAAGGCGTACGTATGTCATGCTCCATATTATGAATAAAATCAGTTTTGATAATATCAGCTATTTCAGCTTTATTTTTTGCTTCCTTAAGCTCAGATTCGATCTCTTTCAGCTCTGTGATATCAACTGTATTACCAATAATGCCACATACTGAACCATCTTTATCATATAGGGGTTTCTTAGATGATACTTGGACTATTGTTTCTCCATTAGGCAAAATCACAACTTCTTCTTTAGAGAACTCCCTCTCTATTTTTATTACCTCCAAGTCGTTCTTCCGGTATTCATCTGCTGCTTCTTTGGGGAAAAGGTCATGATCAGTTTTGCCAATCATTTCCTGTTCTAGGCCAACACTGCGCATTTTATCACGAGAAAATTTGTTTTGTCCTCGATATACGCCGTCAAGATCTTTCCAATAAACACTAGCAGGTAAAGAATTAAAGATTCTGTTTAGCTTGTAGATCTCATCTTCATAGTTATTTTTAAGCTTTTCTTTCTCATTGCGTATCTCTTTGATTTCTCTAGTGAGAGAGTCAAGAATTTCTTTTACATCCTTATCCATAATCACCTCAAAATTGGGTAAAAATTAATTATAACATATCGCAAAGCTAAATTTCAAGCTATAAGATACTTATAGGCCGTGGTTATTTCGGCATAAGCTTAATATGCTTAAACCCGTGAAAGAAAAAAATACAAATCTAATTAAATTAGGCGAACAAATTCGCAAAACCCGTAAACAAAAAAATTTTTCCCAGGAATCCTTTGCTTATGAGGTCGGTATAGATAGAAGTTATATGGGAGGCGTAGAAAGAGGCGAGAGGAATATTGCTGCGCTCAACTTAATTCGTATTGCAAAGACTCTTAATGTTGAAGTTGGCGATTTATTTCCACCGATAAAAAAACTTAAGCTTGAATCGAAACTATAAGAACCATTTTAAATGAAGAAGCGCGTATAACCTTTTGAAATAAAAAACAATTTCACCGCAAGCAGTGTGTATTTTCAAATAATCCTGCAGGATTCATCATGCAGCCGTAACATACTGATCACTCACCCACCGGAGAAGGTGTCGGATATGGGAATAATTTTCTTTTACCGCATCCTTCCGAGTGGTA
>JAGLXC010000317.1 GCA_023133095.1 Gammaproteobacteria bacterium
ATTGAGCCTGGCACTACGCCGATTCAATTGTTGAATAAGCTAGTATCTGGCGATGTAATTTTACGCTCTTTTACTATTGTTGATGGCTGGACCTTCCATGACATGATAAATGCCTTAGAGCAGAATCCCTCTATAGTCCATACTCTAAAAGGCTTAACTGACCCACAAATTATGCAAAAGATCGGCGTGCCAGGAGAGATTCCTGAGGGCCGTTTTTATCCTGATACCTACAAGTTTAGTGGCGGAGTTAAGGACGTTGATATTTTGCGTTCAGCCTATAAACTAATGCAAAGCAAGTTAAATGCAGCCTGGAATAACCGTGCTGCTGATGCACCTTATAGTTGTCAATATAAAGCTTTAATCGCAGCTTCTATAATTGAGAAAGAGGCAGCTGTTCCTTCTGAACGGCCAATAATCTCTGGAGTTATCAAGCGAAGATTGAAAAAAAACATGTACTTACAGATGGATCCTACAGTAATTTATGGCTTAGGCGATAGCTATAAAGGTGACTTAACCGTAAAAGATTTAAGGCGCAATACTCCATACAACACCTATCTACACAAAAGATTGCCGCCAACGCCTATTTGTATACCAAGCATAGATGCTTTTGAGGCAGCCTTACATCCGCAGGCAGGGAAGGAATTATATTTTGTAGCAAAAGGTGATGGGACCCATGAGTTTTCTGCTACTTTAAAAGAGCAAGATGCTGCCATTAGGAAATACCAATTAAAGAAAAATCCCAAGAAAAGCTCATGAGCAAAAATAAAAAATCATATTTTATCAGTATTGAAGGAGTAGAGGGTGCAGGTAAAAGCACAGCAATCGAGTTTATTAAAAAATATTTAGCTGCGTATAATATCAGCTGTAAATTTACCCGTGAGCCAGGTGGAACAGAGATTGCAGAGGCTATAAGAGAGGTGATCTTAAGCCACTATCAAGAGGAGATGTGTCCATATACTGAGCTACTACTTTACTTTGCTGGCAGAGCTCAGCATGTAACTAAAGTAATTAAGCCAGCACTAGCTGCCGGCCAATGGGTTGTAAGCGATCGTTTTACCGATGCTAGTTTTGCCTATCAGGGGATTGGACGTAATTTGCCGCATGAGCGCATTGCTACTCTGGCCGATTGGATTCATGCTGATTGTTGGCCTGATTTGGTTTTAGTTCTGGATGTTGACCCTGAAATAGGGCTGGAGCGAACCCGTAAATGCCGCAAACTGGATCGGATTGAAGCGGAATCTTTGCCGTTTTTTCAACGAGTTCGTGCCTACTATTTAGCCTGTGCTGCAAAGAGCCCCGAGCGTTATAAACTGGTTGATGCCAGTAAGACGCCAGAAGAGGTTAATGCGGAGATAAAAGAGATTCTGTATCCCATTATTCAGGATACCATTTGCGAATAATAGGGAATCATACTAAGGGCAATAGATCATGATACAATTAATAGCAATCGCTCTAGGCGGGGCCTTAGGCTCAGTATTACGCTATGTTACATCCTTAGGGATACAGAACTGGCTGGGTGGATCTTTCCCCTGGGGGATTTTGGCCGTCAATGTGTTAGGCTCGTTTGCTATGGGTTTATTGACAATGGTTTTGCTGCATCGGCTAGATCTAAATCCTGTCTGGAGTGGGGCAATTTTAGTTGGCCTTTTAGGCGGGTTTACTACCTTTTCTAGCTTTTCTATTGATGCGGTTAATCTATTCCGAGGCGGTGCTGGTTTGCAATCTATGTTGTATATCTTTGCCAGTATAATCTTATGCCTGTTGGCTGCCTGGTTAGGGGTTATTTTGGGCAGGGGATAAAAGCAACACTCTTAAAACTCATCAAGTTCAGTAAGTTGCTTAATTAACTCAATAGAGATTCCTGCTGCTTGCATCTTTTTAGCTACTGCATGCTTTTCTTCAATAATTCCTTCGATTTTGCCTTCAACCTTACCCGAATTATAACTGGAATCAGCCATACTTTCCTGGTAGCGCAAATTTTCCAAATATTGAACTAAACCGCTGCGCGG
>JAGLXC010000318.1 GCA_023133095.1 Gammaproteobacteria bacterium
ATGGGTTTGGCGCCTTGCCTAAAATCCAATCGCTTTGGGTATGTATTTTATTAGATGCAATATTACCCCAGCAAAAATTGCAGCCAGTATGTCATCAAGCATGATCCCTAAGCCGTTTTGCACCTTTTTATCTATAACGCAAATAGGCCATGGCTTCCAGATATCAAATAGGCGAAATATAATGAATCCTGCGCTTATCCAGATCCATGAGAGTGGTAATGCTGTCATAGTTACAAGGTAACCGACAACTTCATCCCAGACTATACTTTTAGGATCATGCTGGTTTAGGTCGTGTGCGGTTACGCCGCAGATCCAGACACCGAAAATAGTCATAATAATTAAGCTTAGCAGATAATAGGGCAGATTAAGCTGGCTCAGGAGTAGGTAGATCGGGATGGCGATAATGGCGCCGCAGGTTCCTGGCATGATTGGTGCTAAGCCGCTGCCGAAACCAAAGGCAAATAGGTGGATTAATTTTTTCATAAAGTTAGTTTTATGCTGAATAATTACGTTTTATGTGTCTCGAATCTGTTTTGCAACTTTATCTAGCACGCCATTGATATATTTAAAGCTTGCTTCAGCGCCAAAAGCTTTGGCTAATTCTAGCGCTTCGTTAATAATAACTTTGTATGGAATCTCAAGGCGATAGATTAGTTCATAGATAGCAATCCGTAAAACAGCCAGCTCAACTGGATTTATGTCAGCAAGGTTACGGTCCAGGAATGGCAGCATTTGCTCATCCAGGCTGGTTGCATGATTTATAACGCCTGCTATTAGCTCTGAGAGGTATGGCGCATCAACTTTTTTAGGGTTGCAATCTTTTTGAAATTGAGCTGTAAGTTCAGATATCTCATCATTAGTAAAATACCATTGATAGATCGCTTGTAAGGCTAAGCGACGAGCTTTGCGCCGCGCAAAAGGGTTCATTTTGTTTCCAGTTGATTGATCTCTTCACGAAAGGCATTGACATCTTGAAAGCGTCGATAGACAGAGGCAAAGCGGACATACGCTACTTGATCAAGATTTTTTAGCTCCTCCATAACCATTTCGCCTAAACATTGCGAGCTTATTTCGCGCTCGCCGGTGGCGCGTAGTTTTTGTTTGATATTATGCGTAGCTGTTTCAATTTTTTCAATGCTTACCGGGCGTTTTTCTAAGGCTTTTTGTAGGCCAGAAAGTAATTTGTCATCATCAAATGGTTCGCGATAACCATCGTTTTTAATGATGCGAGGCATAACTAGCTCAGCTGCTTCGTAGGTGGTAAAGCGTTCAGCGCACTCTAAGCACTCACGCCGCCGCCGCACCTGGCTGCCTTCACCAACTAATCTGGAGTCTGTGACTTTAGTTTCTTTTGCGTTGCAAAATGGACAATGCATATTCTGATCCTATAACTTTTTATATACTGGGGAATTACCACAAAATTCTATCACCTGCTGCCTTATGTTAGCAATGGTTTGTTGATTATCAATATCATCTAAGATATCACAAATCCAATTGGTAATGGTTTTGGTGTCTGCCTCTTTAAAGCCGCGAGTAGTAATCGCAGGGGTGCCAATTCTTAAACCGCTAGTTACAAATGGCGAGCGCGGATCATTGGGAACTGTGTTTTTGTTAACAGTAATATTGGCTTGTCCTAAAGCGTGCTCTGCTGCTTGACCGGTAATATTTTTTGCAGTTAAATCTAGCAGTAAGAGATGGTTTTCAGTTCTACCAGAGACTAAATCATAACCGCGTTCCAGTATTGTTTCTGCCATAGCTTTGGCGTTGTTCATAACCTGTTGTTGATAGATTTTAAATTCTGGCTCTAATGCCTCTTTGAAGGCAACAGCTTTGGCTGCAATGACATGCTCAAGCGGACCGCCTTGCATTCCAGGAAATACGGCAGAATTAAGCTTTTTTTCAATTTCAGGATTAGCTTTGGCTAGAATTAAGCCACTCCTGGGGCCGCGTAAAGTTTTATGGGTTGTGCTGGTTGTAACGTCTGCAATTTGTACTGGTGATGGATATAGTCCTACAGCGATCAGGC
>JAGLXC010000319.1 GCA_023133095.1 Gammaproteobacteria bacterium
AAATACCGCAGGCAATGTAGAGTGGAGGACGCACAGTGGTTACGGTTTGACCAATTTGACGATCAATTTCAAGCAGACCTGCGTCACATACTGGCCGTGAACAACCAACCTCTGCACCTAATACTTTAGCTAGCTCTTTTACTAAGGCTAATGCGCTTTGATCTGAAACCCCCATACCAGCTGCTACAATTATATTCGCTGCTTTAAGGTTTACCTGTTTTGCCTCGCGGACAACCTCTAATACTTCAGTTAAAAAATCAGTGTCAGCTAGCTCGCATGGTTCAGCAACTATATTTGCTTGTTTTGAAGAGTCAGGCTCTACCAGTTTCATCACGCCTTCGCGCACTGTTGCCATACTTGGAATACTTTCGGGTGAAACAATAGTTGCGACAATGTTGCCACCAAAAGCAGGTCTAATCTGCATTAGGGTGTTTTCCCAGGTTTTGCCTTTAGACTCATAGTCGCCAATTTGCAGTTCAGTACAATCCGCAGTTAAGCCGCAACGCAGCTCTGATGCAACTCGGGGTGCTATATCGCGACCATTGGTTGTTGCACCAAAAAGTACAATTTGGGGCTCATGTTTTTTGATCATGTTAACTACAGTTTTGGCATAAGGGACCGAAGTAAAGTGGGCCAAACGTTTGTCATCTATGTAATAAATAGTTTCGCAGCCATAATAGCCAAGAGTTGCGAGTTCTGCCTGCATCTCATGGCCTAATACTACAGCTTCAACTGGAGCGTTAAGCTTAGCTGCAAGCTCACCAGCTTTACTGATTAGCTCCAGGCTTACCTCTGCAATTTTGCCATTTGTCTGTTCTACAAATACTAATACGCCTTTGTTCATAAAATTTCTCCTAGCCAATAATGTGTTCTTGAATTAATTCATTAATTAGTGCTTTTATCTCAGTCTCATTATTAGCTATCTGTTTTGTATCTCTAGCTGCTAATACTACGCTTTCAATCTGTTTAACTTTGGTTGGAGAGCCAGCCAGCCCGCACAAGTTAAGATCAGCGTTAATGTCGGTCGCGCTCCACTGTTTAATGTGGCTACAGATATTTCCCATATCTGGATGCATATATGACTCATTTGAAGGCTCACATTTGTTCTCGATGTTTTTATACATCATTACTCGTTTGGCACTTGGGGGCCTAGGCTCATTTGCATCCCCAGTTACGGTGAGAAGAGCGGGTAAGTTGCTTTTAACTATCTCATAACCATCTTCTAGCGAGCGTCTTACTGTAATGCTCTTTGGAGTTGTTTCTATTACTTCAGTTATGCAGGAGATCTGATTAAGGTTTAGTTTCTCTGCTATTTGCGGCCCAACTTGAGCGGTATCGCCATCAATAGCCTGGCGGCCACAAAAGATCAAGTCATAGGCTCCAACCTTTTCTATGGCGCATTTTAATGCATATGATGTGGCCAAAGTGTCGGAGGCGGCAAATTTTGGATCAGTAACTAAAACAGCATCATCAACACCACGATAAAGAGCCTCCTTTAGGGTTTTAACAGCTCCAGGTGGCCCTAAAGTTATAGCAGTGATGGTTGTTCCGCTTAGTGCAGTTTTGATTTTTAAGGCCTCTTCCAGGGCATTTAGATCCTCTGGATTAGTGATGGCAGGCAAGGCTGCTCGGTTTACAGTGCCATCTGGTTTCATGGCATCGCCGGTTACATTATGAGTGTCTGGCACTTGCTTTACTAAGACTACGATCTTTAGGCTCATAAGGTTTTTTCTCCAATTGGATAATAAATGTTTCGAAAGCGTTAGAATATATCATATTCGTTGCCAAAAACGAAGAAGATGATCAGAACACGCCTCAGTAGTTATCAATATTGTAGGGGCATCCCCTGCGGGAGCCTTGCGTTCATATAAAAAATCGTCAAGGTGATTTTTGCAATTTCCTCTGTTTTCAGCTAGTCTGAAATGTCTTACAATAATCTGTTTAGGCGTAATCGTGGCAAATTTTGAAGACATTAGAGAAATATCCTGGAATGAAGCTAGTCCGTTGATTCAAAAGGTAAATCCGGATCTGCATGCAGCTATGGATGGCTTAAATCCGACGCAAGACTACAAGCTCTATCACACCAGCTATTCCTTCGGGGCGAGAATCATGGAAAATGGTGTCGCGCAGTTGCCTCTATCCAAAAATAGATTGGTCCCGATTTCAGATTCCCGAGTGCCAGCTGAAATTAGAGATCAACTTGGCTATAACCTGGTGCCAATGGGATTGATCATCAGCAAAAAAATAGAAGTTTATAAGATAGTTGATGTTATCGAAGAGCGGGTGATCCCGATTGCTCTGCTGCACCCTGGCCTGATCCTGGGGCTGCTTGAGGTAATGGAGAGCCCGGTATCCTTTTGCGCTCGCCATGTTTGGGATGCAGTAGCTGGCGGACGCTCGCTCTATATGCTACCCAAAACCACAAATAGCGAAAAGTTTCAAAAACTCAGGCGTGAACTTGGACTAAAAGCGACAATTCCCAGACGCTACATCGACCACTGGCAAGTCTTTACTGAAATAGCTAATCAGGTTGCCCCAAATGATGACTGGCAGCTGGAGATTATCTTTTTGGGGAAGAAGTGGACAGAACATAAATTGAAAGAAAATAGCTGGCTTGGTTTTGTCTATCAATTACAGAAACGACTAATAACAGGTTCAAGTTATTTTCGCAATCAGCTTACATTTAACATCATGTGGCAATCATTTGCCAAAATATTAGCAAAACGAAGATATAGGCCCGATACTTATTTATTTGATACGCTGAAACATGTAGTTGCGATGTTTTCTGGGGTAATACCTGGATTTAGACCAATTAATATGGATGAAGATTTAGGGCCTATCGAGAATTTTAAGGATATTTTTATAAATGGTTATGGCATTGAGTATGCACCAACAATAATGGGACCATATCATTTTAACTATGCTACAGACAATAAACCTATTTATTATTCTTTACAAATACCAACTCTATTAGAGTCTATGCCTAAGTTTGTTGTTTCGGAAAGCCTGCTTGCAGACTTAATTAAACTTCGGGATCTGGTCAAAATGTTTTTAGATGCTGCAGACAATAATCTACTAAATATTGATGGTACAATTGTTGAAGAAGCCTTAAGTATAACTAGTTTTGAATTCTATCACGCTAAGGAAGAAGCAATCAATCATATCCGGCCCACAAATATTATGCCAAATGAAGATGATTCACTTACAAAATTCAGAGGGAAAGCATCAGACCTGCCTTTTGCCGAAAACAGCAAATTTTTGCAAGGATGCATTAAAATATTCGCAAATAAAGAAAAGTAGTTTTTATATTATGCCAAAACATATTGCTTTATTGCCGCATCAAATTAGATATTTTACCAAACCATCATATTGGCAATACGCAACAATGCTCACTAGAATCGTTGATGTAGGCAAAAACATAAACATATCTCATCTTAGACAAGCTGCTGAAATTACTGTAGCCAATCATTCAGCTTTTAACTTGAGATTTACACAAACTAGTACCGAGTGGTCTCAATACCTATCAGAAAAAAGCAATAAAACAAAGATCGAATTAATAGACTTTACCGCTATATCAAAATTCAATCTGCCTAATAACTTATCATATTATATTGAAAAGCAGAGAATTAACTTTGATTTAAAAAATGGTCCACTAATTAATTTCAGCTTAATAACAACCAAAAAAACTAATCTATTATTAGTTTGCGCCCATCATCTCTGTATTGATGGAAAATCATGGCAGATAATTATGCGTGAACTTTGGAGCACATATAGCATGATAGATAAAGGTAAAGTCATATCTAAAACACCTGAAAAGACCAGTTTTGATGATTACGTCAAATTCGTTTTAAACACAGACTCTGTTAACATACAAAAACAAATGGATTACTGGGGTAATGTTTTAAAAAATAGCAAAAACAATACAATAGAGATCCCTGTTGATAAAACCCCAAACAAAAATCAGCTCAACAAAAACAAAATAAGAGAATATAGATTAAGAATAGACGATGGAGACTTCTACTATAGCCTAGAACACACAGCTAAAATACTAGCTATTCATCCACAAGCTATTGCGATTGGGGCTTTATCTAAGACATTATATGAATGGACAAAAAGTAGCAATCTATCCATTGATTTCAGGAGTCGAGCCAGACGATGCTTTAAAAACCACATAGACCTATCCAATGCTGTAGGCTGGTGCAACACTACATACCCCATAAATATGCAATTACTCCCAAACCTAGAGGCTAATAACCTGCAACACCTAAATAAACTGCTGCTTGAAACAGAAGATAACAGCTATGGATATGAATTGCTTATGCACTACCAACAAAACAAAGATCCTATTAAATATACAAACGAGGATTCCCGGCCCAAAATAAGTTTTAATTTCCACGGAAACTTTGATGAGATCCTTCCTTCTGACAGCTCGTTTCGTTTACTTTCCGGGCCATCAACAGATTATCTTACAGAACAAGCTATCAGGACACATCTAATAGATATCAGCATTTATGCATTAAACCGTAAGACCATCTTTATTTGGAGATATGATGAAAGATATCACAGTATAAAAACGATAGAAAAACTAGCCAAACATTTTTGTAATAGCATATTAACCATTATAAATACTGGCGAAGACCTGA
>JAGLXC010000032.1 GCA_023133095.1 Gammaproteobacteria bacterium
ATATAAGTAGGCCATTGGGTGAGCTATTGCAAGAGCATTTAGCCCGCGATTTAAAATTGGGTTATACCACAATTGGACCGCAGAAGGCTGACTTACGAATTCGTATCAGAAGTTTACCAGTGCAAGATGTTTTATCTCGGGGGCAGCAAAAATTATTACTGTTTGCTTTGCGTCTGGCTGAGGGAGTGTTGCTGTATCAGCAGAAACAGCAGCGCTGTATCTATTTAATTGATGATTTACCAGCCGAACTGGATCAACAACATCGTAGCCAGGTAATTGATGTGTTAACAGAAATTAAGGCGCAGACATTTATTACCGGAATCGCACAGGTGGATTTGGATGCAATATTGGTAGGGAAGGAGGCAAAAATGTTCCACGTGGAACATGGGGGAATCGCACCTATCGCCTGATAATTGTGTGGCGGACCAGCCAGCCTGGAGAAGTTACTTGTGGTTTCCTGATCTCTATACTGTGAACTTTGTTTGAATATATTTGCAAGAGGCATTTGAGATACCTGCTTGCTCAGCAAAGTCATGCCAGTTACTAAGTGTTTCTTTGGTTCGCTGAATTATTTCTTCTGTGGTTGAGGGCTTTAATCCTGCATTTCTACCTAAATGTTTTAGCTGTTCTGATGTTGGTTGTTTGCCTTCGCCAAGCACTGTGGTTGAATGTTCACCTGCAGGACCAGTTGAAAAGGTAAGGTCATATGCTGGGCTTGCTTGCCATCTGCCTGCTGAATTCATTAGGAAACTGAAGTTTTTAGCGTGATCATCACGATTATGTGCATGCACATTAAAAACAGCAATACGGAACATCTTTTCAACTTCGCGCATATCTTTAGTTAAGGCCTGAGTAGCCAGCAATAGATCTTTATAATCTAGCGATGGTAGCCGATGGTCTAGCATGGAGTAAACCGCTAGCAGAGTGCAGATGTAGACGTTGATTTGCTTTGCGATCGAAACGTTTTACTCCAATAATTTTTTTATGGGTTTGTATGTCATTTAATAGAGCCTCTTTTGGGGCTGTTTTTACTTTTTAGCACCTCATCCAGCGATTTGTACTCCTCTTTTTCCTGGAGTAATCGCTCAAAGTCTTCCAGGCAATCAAGCACCCGAGCCAGTTTTAACAAAGATTCAAGCGAAATAAATCCTTGCCGTTCAAAGCGTTTCAGGCTGCCAAGACTAACTCCTGCTCTATTGGCTAATCCAGCCTGGGTCAAACGCATAATGAGTCGACGTGTTTTTGCGCGCAGGGCAAGTTCTTGCATTATTTGATCGTTGTCTTTAAGGGCTATCATATTAGCTATAAGCATAGTGTAAAAGCACTTAACAGTCAATATATTAGATGTTAGATGCTCGGATATTGGGCCAAACGCCTGCGCCTGCAAGATATAGCTTTTGGCTCATGAGGGCTCGTTGATCCTCATCTGCTGGGTTCCACAGGGTCGCGCCAGAGCAACGTCCTGTTGCCTTGGCGCTCAATTTGACTTCCTGTCAAATTGACCCTGCTGCACCTGCGCAGATTCGGACTCGCCCTAAATGTCGCCAAATTCCATATCTTGCAGGCTTGGGCTTTGTTGGCCCGATTCATCCCTGGTTGTGGAGTGTATGGTGTTTGGTCCGAATGCTGTGATGATTAGCTAGGCGATGGCAAGATTAAATGTCGAGAATGAATAGAGCCTTTTTTGCAGTGCGATAGGCATAG
>JAGLXC010000320.1 GCA_023133095.1 Gammaproteobacteria bacterium
AAGTCGTATGGGAAGTGCCGTTAAAAAAGTATTAGTAGTTGATGATGATCTGATTTGCTTAACTTTTGTTAAGACAATGTTAGAAGAGGATTTTCAGTGTGAGGTCGATGTTGCAATGTCAGCGACAGATGCTTTGCATAAGATATATGAAAAAGGCTTTGAATGGCAGCCGGTTTGGTATGATCTGATTTTGATGGATATTAATTTGCCAGTTTTAAATGGCGATATAGTAACAAAAATCATTAAAGAGACCGAAGAGCGAATTGAGCATATTCCGGTTATAGCCATCACCATTGATAAAACAGCCCTTAATAGAAAAGCAGAGTTTTTGAAGCTTGGTATTACCGATATAGTAATAAAACCTATAACCAATGACAAAGTAGAAGAAATTATGCAGAAATATGTTGACGGAGATAATCATTGAGACTCAGCCTTTTCAAGAATTAACCCCTATAATCGCCATCGTTGGCAGGCCAAATGTTGGCAAATCTACTCTATTTAATTGTTTCACCAAAAGTCGAGCAGCATTGGTTGCAAATCAGCCAGGTCTTACGCGTGATCGTCAATATGGAACAGGCCAGCATGGGGAGCAGCCTTTTATTGTAATTGATACAGGCGGTTTAGAAGGTGTCGATGAAGGTGTTGCCAGTTTAACCGCAACTCAGGCCTGGAACGCTGTGCATGAAGCTGATGCCATCATTTTTTTGGTAGATGGTAAGGATGGGTTAACAGAAGATGATAAATTAATCGCTGAGCAGTTACGACCTTTAGGAAAGAATGTCTATTTAGTCGTCAACAAAACAGATGGTTTGAATCCTGATATAGCCTTATTAGAGTTTTATGAGCCAGGTTTAGGCGAGCCGTATGCAATTGCAGCATTACATCGGCGTGGCATTAACATTTTGTTAGAAAAGATCCTGGCGACTATAACCATGCCAGATGCGCGTGAAATGCCAGAATCACTAAATGGTGATGAGGTTAAAATAGCCTTTATTGGCAAGCCTAATGTGGGTAAATCAACCTTAGTTAATCGTATTCTGGGTGAAGAGCGTGTGGTAGTCTATGACCAGCCCGGAACCACTAGAGATACTATTTTTGTACCTTTTAAACGCCGTAATAATGACTATATATTAATTGATACCGCAGGAATCAGAAGACGTGGCAAGGTAGTTGAAACAATTGAGAAATTTTCTATTATAAAGGCCTTACAAGCCATTGCAGCAGCTCATGTTGTAGTGTTGGTTATTGATGCGTACGAAGGCATTACTGATCAAGATTTGCGACTACTAGGTTTTATCTTAGAGGCCGGGCGAGCATTAGTAATTGCTGTTAACAAATGGGATGGGTTAGAGCAATATCAGCGTGAACAGATTAAGAAAGAGCTTGATCGTCGGTTAGTATTTGTAAATTTCGCTGAAATACATTTTATTTCCGCATTACATGGAACCGGGGTTGGGCATATATTCCTATCCATCAACAGAGCAGCAAAATCAGCTAGTAAAAAACTATCGACTCCACAGATAACACGGATGTTAGAGCAATTTGTGACAGCTCATGAACCTCCTTTGATAAGAGGACGCCGAATTAAGTTCAATTACGCTCATGCCGGTGGTCAGAATCCACCTTTAATTATAATTCATGGTAAGCGAGTTGCTGTAGTTCCAGCCTCTTATCGGAAATACTTAATTAACTCATTTCGAAAAGCTTTAAAGTTGGTAGGGACGCCGATTAGAATAGAGTTTAAGTCTCAGTCTTAGAAAATAAGCATGGCTGACTATCACAAGTCAGCCATGAATATTTCTTGGGTAATGTGTCTATTAACCTACTTCTTGTGCTGCTAAGGCACTCTGCCATGTTTATTTTTTGACAGTTTTTTTAGTAGCACTCTTCTTTGAATTTGCTTTTTTTGCTGCAATTTTTTTAGGAGCGGTTTTTTTCTTGGTAGGTTTTTTGGCTATTTTTTTAGCGAACTCTTTTTCTGCTTTGATCATATGCTTTTCATATAGATCGTCCATTTTTTCTATTTCAGTATAAGCTTTTTCATATCCCATTTGGTATGAAGCTTTAATCAGAGTCTGTAAGCGAGCAACCTCTTTTTCTAGCTTCTCAGCTATTTTTTTATAGTCTTTAGTTTTTGGCATGATATTCTCCACTAATTATTAAGGAGTTGGAATAATATCAGATATGTGGCTAGACTACACTTATTTGTTCTGTATTGATTTTATTTGGATAGTTGTTATATTAGAGCATTATCCAGTTATTTTACTATCAAACCTAAGGCGTTGATGTTGCGCTATGTTGTGAACAGCCAGCAGGAGCTGGTTTTTTTTCGTT
>JAGLXC010000321.1 GCA_023133095.1 Gammaproteobacteria bacterium
ACTGAAAACTGGGAGATGGCAGAGCAGGCGATGGATCTTAACTTCTATATCTCTTTTTCAGGAATTGTTACCTTTAAAAATGCAGAGCAATTGCGTGAGATCGCTAAATTGGTGCCGTTAGAGCGCATGCTGCTTGAAACAGATGCTCCGTACTTGGCGCCTGTTCCACATAGAGGCAAGCCCAATGAGCCAGCCTATGTGCGCCATATTGCTGAATATATAGCAGAATTACGTGGTATCTCTTATCAAGAGCTAGCAGTAGTTACTAGCAATAATTTTATGCAACTATTTGATATTTCTTCCAATTTGAGATAGAATGTATTATGTTACACAATAAGGAGGTTAACATAATGAAAACAAAACAATTCTTTTTAATTCTTGCTGCTATAACTTTTGCTGGTTCAGCATTAGCTAATGGTAGTACACCTAAAACTGTAGTCGCTGTAGCTCCGATTATTGCACCTACTTCTGATTTTACTTCACACTATAATTATGATCCCGCGGTTAGCGGCATTGTGCTTGGGGTTGAGGCTGGAATTGACACCTTAGCGACACCGCGTTCGCAAATGTTTGATCCACAAGCTATTAGTGGCTCACAGCGAAATCGTGCGCATGATTTTGCCTGGGGAGTAAATCTTGGTTATAAATGGGCAGTAGAAAGGAATGCTTTAGTTGGTGTAGAGTTAGGCTACAAAGACTTTGGTCAATCTGAATATAAGGCAACGGTTAATAGCTCAAGTGCTGGTATTCCTACTGGAGATTGGAAGCGTGAAATCAGAGAGAGAGCTCTTGATGCTTTAGTAACTGGAACCTATATCTTGCCATATAATTTTAATCTTTTTGGTAAAATGGGTGTGGCTGCGGTTCGTTCTGAAACTATGCAAGACAGCCCAGGAGGCGTGGCAGATACTAATCGTCATAACCGAGTATATGGTCTTCGTCCTGAAGTAGAGCTTGGTTTTGGCTATGTGTTTAAGGAGTTCAATATCTAAGTTGCTTATGACCATATGTTTGGCGCTAGCGAAGATGACAGCCGCTATAGTAATGGTAGCTATACACCGACTCAGAAGATTTATAGCACCAATACGGCATTGATCGGACTTACTTATAGCTTTAATTTTGATAAAAAAGCGTCAGCTGCGAAGCCAAAAGCACCAGCTGTAGCTATGTCAAATAAGGATCGTGAAGCTATGTGCTTAAACAAATATACTGATGCTACTTTGTTAGGTAAGTGCTTAAGAGGACAAGTCGCTTAAGGTTTTGTTAAGCTTTGTGTGCTATTCTATATATAACGATTAATATATGGGAAGCATACAATGGCTGACATTAAAGAACTTGGAAAATTTGATTTAAGCGGTGCAGGGCACAATTGTGCTCTGCATAGTCTTGCACATTTAGCGCCATCTGCACAGTTGTTTCCGTTGGTAAAATCATATTATGGTTTGTCTGAAGAATTTTTTGCTGAGGATTTAGAAAGAGATCTTGGTCAGCTTTCAGCTGGCGATAGAGAAAAAGTTTTAGGCCAACCGCTACGAGCCCAGCTGGTAACGCTTATCCAAACTGACTTTGAAGTTAAAGCTAAGGTTTTAGCTGATTTTAAGACAGTCTTTGCGCTTTATTTAGCTAAACCTGAGGCCTCAGAAACCATAATGCAGGAAAATAATGTCTTAGCGGCTAATAAGGAATTTGTGTTGTCGTTAGGCCGGCAATATGCTGGAACCAGTGAAGACGATGCTCGGGGTTTTGTAGAAGCCAAAAGTCAGATGATTTTAGAGCGTTTGAATGCAGCAGGATATGTAAATTACGCTCGCCATATTAACACACCTTTTATTCCGTTAGCTCCAGATGATGTTTATCCTTTGTATAACAGCTTAGGTTTTAATCTACATGTTGAGCAAGGTGGTGAAAACAAAGAGTTCAATGTGCCAGGCACAGGACTAGAAGCTCCCACAATAGATCTAGCTCATTTTGGAGTGGGCCATTTTAATTTACAAGTTGACGCAGAAAAAGCTGCAGAGTTGGAACAGCGCTATGCAGATAAACCAGATAAGCTGATAAGCATTGATCCTGCAACCTTAAAACAAGAAATATCACATAAAGTTTTTGGCCAATCAGTAGTAGCTCAAGCTTCAGCTCCACAGCAACTGACTGATTATGCAGCAATAATAAACAAATTGGTAACAGGTGATGCTAAGCATAGTCTGTTACAACAATGCGACACTACCGAGTATAAAAGTAAAGGTAGCGGCGATGATCAGCAAACCTTTAGTCAGCATAACTATGTTGCAGCGTTGTTAGGTAATTTGCCTAAAGAAGAAGATCTAAGCAGTAAAGTTGGAGATGAGAAGCTAGCCTGGGAAAAGCAGCTTGAAGAGCTTGATGGGTTTAAACCCAAGATTTAACATCTATCCTCACTAGCTTCAATATGTTTGGCTATATAAAATGATTGCGCAATTACAAAAGCAATTGTTAAAACCAGGGTTCCAAAGAGTTTGAAATTAACCCAGGTGTTGGTGCTAAAGTGGTATACCACATACAAATTAGCACAGCCCATCAAGGTAAAAAATAGCATCCAGCTTATATTCAATCTGCTCCAAATAAACTGCGGCAAAGTTAATTTGCTATCCATCATGCGTTGAATCAGAGGGCGATTTCCAATAAATTGGGTAACAAAAAACAGCAAGGCAAAGATCCAGTATACGGCAGTAGGTTTCCACTTAATGAACATTGCATTGTGAAGCCAGATTGTTGCGCTTCCCAATATTAAAATGATGAACAAAGTTATCACATGGATAGCTTCAACGCGATGATGTTTAAACCAAAAATAGGCTACCTGACAGAGCGACGCAGCCATAGCGACTATGGTGGCAGTGTAAATGCCAAAGAATTTATACGCTGCAAAAAAGAGTAAAATCGGAAAGAAATCAAATAAAATCTTCATTAGGTCACCGTGGGTATATAAATTTGATGGAATAGTATATCATAGCAGCCTAAAAAAGTGAGAGTTATTTATGACACAACTATATCAAATCCATCCTGAAAATCCTCAGCTGCGTCTGGTAAGGCATGCTGTTACTGCTTTAGAGGCAGGTAAGATTATTGCCTATCCTACAGATTCCGCCTATGCTTTGGGCTGCCGGATTGGTGATAAAGCAGCGCTAGAGCGAATTCGCGCTATTAGGCGGTTAGACAAATCCCATAATTTCACTTTGGTGTGTCGTGATCTTTCTGATATGGGGCAATATGCCAAGGTTGATGCTTCAGTATATCGAATTTTAAAGGCTCATACCCCAGGGCCTTATACCTTTATTTTGCCAGCCAGCAAAGAGGTGCCGCGCAAGTTGCAGCACCCAAAACGTAAAACTATTGGACTGCGTATTCCTGATAACAATATCGCTATGGCTATTTTAAGCGAGTATAACGCACCACTAATGAGCGTTACTCTGATTATGCCTGGAGAAAGCATGCCGCTAACTGATGCGGAAGTTATTTATGAAACATTGGAAAATCAGATTGAGATTGTAATTGACGGTGGGTTTTGCGGAACAGAGCCTACGTCAGTAATAGAATTTGTTGATAATGAACCATATGTGCGACGAGAGGGTAAAGGGGATGTTGTTGGAATTATGACCTCTTAAAAAGTTATGAGCGAAATAGATAATAATAACACTAATAATTATGCAACAATTAAGGGAGAACCAGTTACAGCTCTACCTAAGGATCTCTATATTCCACCTGAGGCCTTGAAGGTCTTTCTAGAGGCTTTTGAGGGGCCGCTAGACCTTTTGCTCTACATGATTAAAAAGCAGAATCTTGATGTTTTGGATATACCTATTGCAGAGATAACTAAGCAATATATGGAATATGTGGAGATAATGAAAGATGTGCATCTGGAGCTGGCAGCCGAATATATGGTTATGGCTGTTATGCTGGCAGAGATAAAATCGCGCATGTTATTGCCGAAACCTGTAGCCGATGAGAGCGAGGATGATCCAAGAGCTGAATTAGTACGGCGTTTGCAGGAGTATGAGCGTTTTAAACAGGCTGCTGAAGATTTAGATAAAATGCCACGAATTAATCGTGATATATTTCTAGCTGGTGCTGAGATGCCAGATATAGAGATCAAAAAGCCTTTGCCAGAAGTTGATATTCAAGATCTATGTTTTGCCTTAAAAGATATTCTGCAGCGGGCTGAGATGTATGAGCATCATCAAATTGAGCGCGAAATATTGTCTACCAGAGCAAGAATGGTGCAAATACTGGTTGATTTACCAGCAGATAAATTTGTTAATTTTGAGGCTCTGTTTACGTTAGAAGAGGGGCGTGCTGGCGTTATTGTTACCTTTACTGCTGTTTTGGAACTAATAAGACAAACTGTAATAGAGATGGTTCAAGCTGAAGCTTTTGGTCAAATCCATATAAAAAAGATAGGTGAGTGAAATTATTATGGCAATAGAAGCATACAAAGTTAAAAGAATTTTCGAAGGCGTGTTAATGGCTGCAGCAGGCAAACCGCTTACTGTAAGCTACTTGGCTCAGCTACTTGGAAAAGAAAATGAATTTGAAAACAAAGCATTAAAAGAGATTCTTAAAGAGTTATCTGAGGATTATCGGGGTCGCGGCATAACCCTGGAAGAGGTAGCAAGCGGCTATCGTTTTCAAGTTTCTGTTGACTTAAGTCCCTGGGTTGGTAAACTTTGGGAAGAAAAACCAGCGCGTTACTCTCGTGCAATGATGGAAACTTTAGCGCTAATTGCTTATCGTCAACCTATAACTAGAGCTGAAATTGAGGAGGTGCGTGGTGTGGCAGTTAGTAGCAATATTGTACGTACTTTAATTGATCATGAATGGATTAAAATAGCAGGTCATAAAGATGTTCCTGGCCGTCCCGCGCTTTTTGTTACTACGAACAAATTTCTGGATTACTTTAATCTGAAAAGCATAAAAGAATTGCCTACTTTGAAAGAGTTAGCGGATTTAGATAAAGCTGCGGTTCAGCTTGAGTTAAGCCTTAATGAGAATGCTGAAACTAATAATCAGACTGAATCAGGCTGAAAATGAATCATCCGCTCCAGAGCAATAAAAGCTAGTTTGCTTATCTCAGCTGGCACATTGATTTCATTATTTTGTTGAGACATGATTTCAGCAAGATTTTTTAGATTATTCATCTTCATCCAGGGGCAATGAGCGCAGGCGCGGCAAGTAGCGCCAACACCACCTGTTGGTGCTGAGATAAATTTTTTGTTAGGTGAAGCTAGCTGCATTTGATAGAAAATCCCTGACTCAGTTGCAACAATGAATTCTTGATTAGGTAGCTCGATACTGGCTTTGAGCAGTTGTGAGGTTGAGCCAACCACATCTGCTACAGCGACTACATCTGCAGGTGACTCTGGATGCACTAATACCGCGGCTTCTGGATGCTCTTTGTGCAGCTCTTGTAACGCATTGGCTTTAAACTCTTCATGCACCACGCAAGATCCTTGCCACAATACCATATCAGCGCCGGTCTGCTGTTTGATATAGCCTCCTAAGTAGCGATCTGGTGCCCATAAAATTTTTCTATCTTTTTCAGCTAGATGTTTTACAACATCCAGGGCTATACTTGAAGTTACTACCCAATCAGCCTGAGCTTTAACTGCAGCTGAGGTATTAGCATAAACTACCACGATATGGTCAGGATGTTGCTTACAAAATTCACGAAAGTCAGCAGGATTGCAGCCTTCATCTAAGGAGCAGGTGGCAGCTAAATCAGGCACAAGCACCCGCTTTTCTGGACTTAAAATTTTGGCAGTCTCGCCCATAAACTTTACTCCAGCTACAATCAAGGTTTGCGCTGGATGGGTTTTGCCAAAACGTGCCATCTTTAAGGAGTCAGCTACAATACCGCCTGTTTCGATGGCTAATTTTTGAATAGCTGCATCTACATAGTAAT
>JAGLXC010000322.1 GCA_023133095.1 Gammaproteobacteria bacterium
CTTGCATTAAAAATAATCTCAAACATGAAATCAAGTGATATAGATAAGGTTACTTTACCTGTCACACAAAAGTTGTTTGATTTGGTTGAAAAAAATGTTCCCGATTTTATGACACAACTTGATAACATGATTGCCAATAAATCATATTGCGATAACTTGCTTTCTGAAGCGGCATTTGAGAATGATAAAATTAACGCGCTGAAAAACAAATTCAAGGAAACCGCAAAAGCGCAACATGCAAAAAACGAACAACAAATTGAAGAAGCTGTTTTGGATGAAGACAAACGCAACCATTTTATTGATTCAGTTTTGACAGGATATGGAAAACGCTTCTCATTAAGAAATTTACTTGCTGAAGAAAAGGCATATCACATAAAGACAGAAAATATTCCCAAATTTGGCTATAAACGTTTGCTAGAGAAAAAAGGATTCATTGCTTCTGATCAAAATATTGATATGAACTCTTATGCAGAAAATCTTGGAGTGCAACTTCTTTTATCAGAAAACATACAAATCTTTAAGGAAGTTAAAGAAAAATGCATTCATCATCTTCATTTGTCCAAGCTGGCAAAGCATCTCAATGAAAACTTCAAAACTCATAAAGACATATTGTTGTTAGCTAACAGTAATTTTCCGTTGTATAAGCTAACCGAACAAAATTCGTCATTTAAGATGAATTGGCAACTGGAACAAAATTCAGAGTTAGCAGAAACTTTTGCAGACTATGAGGCAGATTGCTACTATCAATGGAAAAACAAATGGTTGCCAGTGTGTCAAATTTATGGCGAAAACAACTCAAAAAAGACTCAGCTATTAATCTTAAATAAAAAACTCCTCCCATGTCTCACTCAAGCCATCTTCCCCAAGGATCCAAAAATATTCGATGATGGTCGTTTTTATATTGATCTTCGGGCATTTTCAGCTGATGAAGAGTTGCTGCAAAAATTGCTAGATGCTCCACCAGAATGGTTAAAAAAATATGGCGATAAACAAGCTCAAACCAAGCATCTAAAACAGAATGTGCTTTTTGAACTGTATGAGCATTTTAGCTTAAGTTTTTCTGATAAATTTTCAGGCAAGGTTATTGAGATAACCGATACTGATTGAAACCATGGTTGATCCATAAAAAATCTCACTATCAGTTATACCCCCAGTTCGACATAATAGCTCTCAATTTTACGAGAAAAGTATTTGGTTTGAATGATAGTTTCCGTGTCCGCTTCAGCAGGCTGCATCAAGACTATAGAAAAATTAACAATGCTGGGTGAGGAAGGCATGGTGTTTGGCGTCAGAGGTTATCTGGAGATTGTTAAAGCGCGAATAAGTATCAAGGATGATAGCGGGATGGTGCATGGATGCACCTTTGAGCGCGTAACAACTCCAGATAGACTCAGCCAAACACTAATGCCCTGATCTGTTGTTAAGTTGCAACAGCCCCCTAAAGGGTTTGGCCGAGGGGCGTTGTGGTATTTTGTGGCAGGAACAAACAATAAGGCGGAATAAGGCGGAATAAGGCGGAATAAGGCGGAATAAGGCGGAAAATTTTCAATTGAATCACTTCCCGCGATCAAGCACATATTGCTCAACAGCCTCAAAGCGGCCGCGGCGATCAACATACTTTTCAAAACTACGATAATAGCGCATACCAAGTTTCTTCATAACCTTAACTGAGGGCTTATTCCAGGTGAAACTATCAGCATAGATTCGTACTATACCGAGATCCTCAAATGCATACTTTAACAACCGCCCTGTTGCCTCTGTCGCATATCCATGGTCCCAATAGGGACGACCAATCCAATAGCCGCACTCAACTCCATCAGTAAAAAAGAGGCCAACCGCACCAACAAGCTCATCACTACCAGGCAAAGTTACTGCAAAAACCACCTGTGAACCACTTTCACAAGATGCACGATGACTAGTGATCCACTGCTCGGCCATGCCATCAGTATATGGATGGGGAATGTAGTAGGTGCCATCTGCAATAGCCTTGTCACCTGCAAGTTTTTGCACTGCCTTAGCATCTTGCAAAGTAAAAGGCCTTAGCAATAGTCGCTCGCTAGTTAGAGTTTCCTTAAAAACCCAGGCTCTGGCTCTTTTCTCTATCTCCTCTACAAATGGCTCTTTCCCTGCAATGTAACCTGCAACATCACGGCTATTTTGCTGCGCTAACTGCTGTTTCAGTTCAGCATATGCTTGAGCTTGCTCTGAATGCCCCTGCAAATAGCGCTTAAAATAGATATGCCGCCATAACTCGCCATTGGTAAGATCAAAAACATGCACATGATAGACTCTATCAACACCATCAGATTTTATGAAAAATCGCCGGCCTGGAATTCCTTGCTCACCTTGAGCAAGATAACCATAGGACTCTAATACGCCAATATACATATCAAGAGTAAAAATACTGTGAACCCCAATCGCTATATCAATAGTTGGTTTGGCAGCCATGCCTGGAATAGCTGTACTGCCAACATGAGCTATCAATCTCAGTTCATTGCCCAAAAGCTTACGCCAGAGCGCAGCTTCCGCCTGAAATAACTCAGGCCATTTGGGGTCATATGAAACTACTTCTATTTTTCGCATAGTAATTAATTATGGTGTTAGACTTTGCCCTGCGGCTTTTCCACTATTTGCACTTTGTCCATCTTGCGGCAGGTAAAGCGCGCCATATTGGCCACAGCCAGATAGCGTTGTACAACAGATTAAAATTAGTAAAATAAATTTTTTCATAGTAATTCTCTGTGATAAATATACTACATATAGTGCTTATGTTAAAATTTTATCATGCAAACACAACCACTTAAAACTATTGAAATCACCCCAACCAACAATCCCGGCAGCTCTGTCATCTGGCTGCATGGCTTAGGCGCTGATGGTCATGACTTTGCTGATCTAGCGCAAACCCTACACGAATCCTGCCTACCCACAACCCGCTTTATCCTACCACATGCGCCAATAGTTCCGATAACTATAAATGGCGGCTATCAAATGCGGGCCTGGTTTGATGTTTATGGCTTAACCGAAGATTCGCCCCAGGATAGAGCAGGAATTCAGCAATCACAGCAGCTGATCGAACAGCTGATTAATAAGGAGCTAGAGCTTGGAATTGCTAGCGATAAAATCATTCTTGCTGGCTTTTCCCAAGGCGGCGCTATGGCACTACAGTGCGGACTACGCTACCCTCAAAAACTAGCTGGAATATTGGCGTTATCAGCCTTTTTACCTTTAGCAGAGGCCTTAAAAGCTGAAGCCGCTCCTGCCAATCAAAACGCACCTATCTTTATGACCCATGGCGAACATGATGATGTTTTACCTATAACCTGGGCTAAGGCCTCGCGGGATAAATTAACCGAGCTTGATTATAAGCTAAAATGGGCAACATATCCTATGGCACATCAACTATGCGATCAAGAAATCATCGACATATCCTGCTGGCTAAAGGAGCTATTGGCTAGATGATGAAGAGATTTACGCCTCTTTTAGCGCTTCTTTGCCTAATCTGCACCACTGCATCTGCAACAAAAACAGAGTATAACAAAGCGCCAGATGCCGAAGCTGGTAAGTATTTAGGCTGGATTAGCACCCCAGCCACTCCCGACAATATTTGCGGCGGCCACTACCAGGAGCCTAGTCTAGTTCTTAACACCCCTAAACCTGCGCCAATTAAACAAACATCCACCACTATTACTGCTGATAACAATGTCTTTTATTCTGAACATGGCACCTCTGTGTTAACTGGCAATGTCCATATTACGCAACCAGGTCGCGATTTGAGTGCCGACAAAGTAACCCTATACCGCGACCCCAAAACTAATAAATTTTCTGAA
>JAGLXC010000323.1 GCA_023133095.1 Gammaproteobacteria bacterium
GAACGTCAGAGTTTGCATGATCATACTGGTGTAATTCATACAACCAATGTCAGAATGTGGGAGTTCAAAGAGGATTTTGTGAATAATTTAGTCGTGGAGCGCTCGCAAGCTATTGACATGGAGTGTGCGACCCTCTTTACAGTTGGCTTTGTCTATCAGGTTCCAATTGGCGCATTAACCTTAATCTCCGATCTACCGCTTAAGCCAGATGGTGTTAAAACTAAAGCTAGTGCTTCAAGTGTGTTAAAAAAGCATAGTAACTTGCAAGTTGAGATTGGCATTAATGTGCTGCGCAGTATGCAGAAAGATGAAGGTAAGGGGTTTGGGTATAGTTTTTGAGCGCCACATATCCCTTTGATTTTTAAGTTTTTTTCGGCGTGACTCTGTGTTGCTGGCGGGAGGTTGAATAATTTGTTTGCAGGCTAGTTTGCTTTAGTGTAAAATTAACTGTCAAATTACCTGGTATTTAGGATATCTATCATGCATAAGAAATTCAGTAATCCACCGCTCACATATGTTTTAGCGCAAGTGAAGATAAGTGCTATTGAAATGATTGAACAATATATTCCACATCTTCAAGAGTCTATCAGAGATAGATTTCCTATTTTTGATAAAAGAGAAGTGCGAAATGTGGAAATCAGTGCATCATCTGAACCTAAAACTTATGTTACTAAACAATGGCATTTTAAAGATAAAGAGTCTTTGTTGGGAATTATGATTGATAGCAAAGCTATAAATATTCATACCAGTAAATATGAGGGATTTAATAAGTTTCTGGAACAGATGACGCATGTGCTTACAGAGTTTAATAAACAGCTTAGAATATCTTTGTCCACCAGAATCGGTTTACGGTATATTAATATTATAGATTCAAATATTGATAAAAATATACAGAAGAATTTATTAGGCTTTCAACTACAAGACTCAGGTGAAAAATTTTTGTCGAAGACAGAAACAATTCAACAAATAGAAGACGGATATATAAAAATAAGTTCCAACCATATAGGAAACAGTAAAATAATAGGAAATACTAATAATATATTAGTGGCACCAGATTTGGTGATAAGTGCAGAAACTCTTTCATTTGCACATCACAAATCTCCAGATGGCAGATACTTGATGTTAGATATAGATGGTTTTTGTGATGAATCTTTTGATTTTGATGTCCAAAATATCAAGCCAAAACTGACAAACCTGCATGATAATGTTTATGAGGTATTTGCTAAATCTATTACTGCTAACGCAAAAAAAGAGTGGCAATAAAAAAGGGGTAAAAAATGTCTGAGCAATCTGTTTTTAGAGAATTTAGTGATAAAATCACCATTATTATATATCCTAAAGATGGTGGATCAAAAGCATCGAATAGAATAATATCAGACCGTTATTCTAATTTTCGTTATAATACAAATAGTTATTCTTATGATGATTGTCAAAATGCTATTTCCTCTTTCAACTGGAAAGATGTTGATGAGCCATCTATTTCAGAAAAAGACGATATCCCAATCCTTCACCCAAAAGAACAGATTGCTTATTTAAAAAACATTATAGGATTTAAAGTTTCTGAAATAGCCTCTATTTTATTAGTTGAAAGACAAACTGTTTATAATTGGTTAAATTCTTCTGATTTGCGAAATGATAATCAGGATAGAATTGATGATATATATAGAATTTGTGCAGAATGGGAAAAGCAGGTTAAGATAGAAAACTTGGATTTTTATTTGCGCAGAAAAATTTATCAAGAAAAGTCATTGCTTGATTTATTAACAATGACTAATCTAGACTTAAATGCCATCAAGCAAGCTTTAGGTAAAATTCAAGAAGCAATGAAACAAGATGATTTTGAGAAAGAAAGGCATATGAATTTTATTAAAAAACATGGATTGGAGGAGGATAGTAAAAAACGGCGTCGTCGCGCTATTAGCATGCATCGTAGTATAGGTTAAGTATAGATGAAAGAGAAAGTTGGGGATATATTAAGAGATAATTGCTGGAAGCAGGGCTTTTGTTTGTATCTTGACGAAAATCATGACTTGGTGAAAAAGAAGATATTTGACAGGGCTGGATTGTATATTGTTATTACCCATGATTGCGATATCTTGCGTAAAAAAGTAGATGATGATCCTAGCATTGAGGTAATTTGTGCTGTAAAAATTGAAAAGGCGGATGGAAATTATACTAGTGGACAGCATCCAAGAGAGATGCATGTCCCTGTAATGGTGAATGATTCTACTGAATATTATAAATGCTATATAAGAGATAAATATATTATAAATAAAAAGCATTTAACAACTGTTGCACCATCATCTCAATATGTTTTAGGTCCAAAAACAAAAGAAAGTTTTATAAAATGGATTATTAAAGGCTATAACAGGAGTGCTTTCCCTGATGCATTTAATAAACGTATGTCTGCAGGCGTTCGAAAACAGATGAAAAACATTATCAAAAACTATGTGTCAGATGTTCATCACGGAATTTTTGTTAGTCTTTCAAGCTATGAAGAGCTAGATGATGCTGAGCCCTACGTGATAGAGATATATATTTTAGCTGAACCACCAATTGAAGATAAAAAATTTAAACGATTAGAAAATGATGCAGGAAAAATTGAGCAGTTGATTGAGCAGCATTGTAACAAAATAGATGTTGATAGATGTGTGGCTAAGAGACTTAGTAAAATTGATGTTGCTACATATTTTGATTTGTGTTCCTGGGATTTTGAATATTTAAGTTTTCGGAGATGAATTTAGAGAGAACTTGTCTTCCTATTTCCTGCTCCTGTGCCAATTTCTCTGCCAATAGCAGCAATACGACCGCGGAGGCAGTTTTGACACTGCTCTGCGGTTTCATTAATGCAGGCTTTGTCTGGATAGATGGTATATTGTTCGCGATATTTGGGTGGAGTTAAGTTAGGCATTACGACATTAGCGCCGCGGGTTAAGCCCAGTTCACGGCCGTTCATTTTATTGATAGTGGCTAAGGCGGTAGTACTCGGAATATTGGCCGTATGGCAGGCTAAGCGCGTCAAAGCTACAACTTTATAGGTCATCTCTTCGTTGTTTGGGACTTGTTCGTTGATGGCGATTTCGGGTTTTATTTGGCCGCTGCCAAGTGGTGTCTCTGGATGAGGGATATAGGGGCCTACGCCGACCATATCTAAATCTAGCTCGGCAAATAGTTGAATATCGTTAGCAAGGCTAACATAGGTTTGTCCTGGGATACCGATCATCACGCCGCTGCCAATTTCATAGTCAAGTTGTTTTAGCTGTTTTAAGGTTGTAATTCTATCGTTGCTGCCTGGATGAATCTGTTGGTAAAGTTTGGGGTCTGAGGTTTCAAAGCGTAAGAGATAACGGTCAGCTCCAGCTTCGCGCCAGTCCTCTAGTTCTTGCAAAGGGCGTTCGCCTAAGCTTAGGGTTACAGCCAGTGGAGTTTCAGTTTTTATGCGTTTTACCAGACCAGCAATCCATTTTGTAGTTAAGGCATAATCTTCACCAGCTTGCATTACAACTGTGCCATAGCCAAATTCAACTGCTTTAGTTACGCAATTCATAATTTCCGCTGTATTCATGCGATAACGCGGCGGTGTGTTTAAGGCACTAATGCCGCAGTAAGCACATTTGCGAATGCAGTTATTGGAAATTTCTATTAGTCCACGCAAATGAACAGCATCGCCAACATTGGTTTGCCTGGTTGTATCAGCCATTTGCCAGAGTTGTGCTAGTTTTTTAGGATCTTTTTCTGTTAGCCAGGTTTGAATGTTCATATTAGTCTTTTGCTACATTGTTATAAGCTGCTAATGCTTCTGGAAATGGCTCTAAGGCGCGAGCAAAAATTCCTAAGCTATAGGCAATTACTAAACCATAATTGGTAAATGGTACCCCAGCCTTATTGCACTCTAAAATTCGATTCAGCACTATTTTGCGATTAAACATGCAAGCACCGCAGTGAATTACTAATTTATAGGTTGATAGGTTCTGTGGGAAATCCAATCCTTGCGTTACTTTAAAATTGAGTTTGCCGCCAACATATTGCTCTAGCCAGCGCGGAATTTTTTCTCTGCCAATATCATCTTTAATTGGATGATGGGAGCAGGCTTCGGCAATTAAAATTTTATCGCCTGAAACTAGCTTGCTAATTGTTGTTGCTGCTATTGTTTGTGATATCAGATCGCCTTTAAAGCGGGAAAATAGGATCGAAAAGCTAGTTAGCCAGATGTTATCTGGTGTAATTTCTGCTATCTCTTTAAAACATTGTGAGTCTGTAACTATTATTTTTGGCGATTTTTTCAGGGCAGCTAGAGCTGTTTTTAGTTGCTGTTGTTGCGTTACTATAGAGTAGGCATTGCCATCTAAGAGGTCACGAATGGTTTGTACCTCTGGTAAAATTAATCGACCCTTTGGTGCCT
>JAGLXC010000324.1 GCA_023133095.1 Gammaproteobacteria bacterium
GGGCTTTGCCTCCGCTGGGAGAGCGGCGCTGGAATGATATTGCTGCACTTTTTTCTGTGCGTGCATGGGCAGATTTTGTGCTCCAAAAACTTACAACTTTGCAGCTTGATCCGGCTAATGATAAGTTGATGCTTGAGCTTAAGGCAATAAATCAGATCTATGATGCTAATATTATGCAGCGTTTAGCTTTGAGTGAGCGGGCGCCGTTTGTACGAGATTTTTGTACTGAGAGCCAGAGCACTTTAGATGCTGATCAGCTGCGTAAGTTAAAGTTTTTGTTGGTTCTGTTAAGTTGTGAAGCTGATGGTTCTGATCCCACAGTACTACATTTTATCCATTTTTTGGATGCACTTAGCAAAAATAATTTGTCAGCAAATCAGCTCTATTATCAAGAGTTGTCACAAAAGCAGCAGTGTTATCTAAGATTGGACAAGTTTATTACTGAGTTACAAGCGGGAGCAGTAGCAACTGCAAATACAAAATTAGTTGTAACTGTTAGCAAGAGTCTGATTAAAACTATTTTTTGGTTACCAATTGACGATGGTTATAAATTGTTAGAGACCCTGTTAATTGATATTAATAATTTAACAGCAGAGTTTGGGCCGGAAGAGTTATATCTAACTCTATATGCTGTTTTAGCAGCTCAACCTGCGCCTGGCTCAATGCAGAGTTTAGCAATGGTAACTAGAGATAGACTGCAAGTCGGTTTTATCGATGAACAGCGCGGCATGTTAGTTAATGTTTTGCATGAAGTTTTTACTGCTTCTTATCCTGAAACTATTTTTGCGCGTCGGGTTAGCTATAAAGATCTATTGATGGCTGCTGTTAGGTTGGGGAAGTTAACTATACTTGCTAAATTATTGGGGCGACTGAAAAAACTAGAAGATGGCGCACAGTTTATTGCTCAAGTCACAGATGAGCTGGTAACTGGTTTAGCAACAGCTGAGCTTGGTTTTCTGTTTGAGGGTTTTGCTGTTACAACGGAATCTATTGCCGAAATGGTAGATCCTGGATTTTTGCAACAGCTAATATGTCTGCAGGCAAAGGCTATTTCTCAGAGTTTATATATTAGTGAAGTTGATGATAATAGTTTAGAGTGTGTGGAGACGCTGGTTAAATCTGTACCTTTAATGCGAACCTTTTTGCATGATCAATTATATAATGGGGTCAGGACTAAAAGGTTAGCAACAACTGCTGCTGATGCTTTACAAACTGAGAAAGAGGCATGCAAAAAACTGCGAGTTTTCTCTATTTTAGCAGCTACCAGGGCTGTGACTTTAGCAGAGGTTTTACCCGCTGCACGCGATGCTGCTTTTGATGTTAAATTTTGTAATACTGTGGCGAATTTTTTCAAACAACTTTTTGTAGCTGACCACTTAGTTGCAACCTCTAATGCTACCGCTATTTATCAAGGTTTGGGTTTAGATGAAACTATTACGATGCAAGAGTTAGGAGAGATTACTAACCATGAGATCTTTGCTTTTATTGGTGAATTAGTTACAGAATTAGATCTCTTTGGTCTGGAAAAAATTGCCGAATTAATGGGCGCTTTGACCTATCTATTTTTAAACCGCAAAATATTTCATGCTGATAAAGCTGCGATGCAACAGGGCTATTTGCATTTAATACAACATCTAAGTGAGATAGCTAAAACCTATAGTCGTCTTTCTGGTATTGATGACGGAGTGCGTGCGCAATTATTGGCGAAAGTGACAGCAGCAAAGCATTTTTGTCGTCGGGTATTTCAGAGTGAATATGATCTTGACCCTTCAGCTTTGTTGCCAGATTTTGTCGCAGCTACTGCTCAATATTTACGCGAATTTCCGTTGTGGTGGAGTGATTTAGAGGCAGATCAAATTAAGCGGCGTAGCTTTAAGGTAAAGGTGGTTATGTGTGGCGAGCTAATCCAATTTTTTCCAGAACAAACTGCTAATTTACACCATTTTTTGCAAGATTTAGATGAACTAAAGGGGCTGCGAGATTATAAAGCTGTTACAGAATTTAATATTAAAATAGCAGCAGGGATAAAGCAGCTTGGTGTTTTAGGTTCAGATGCCGAGCCGCTATTGCAAGACGCATTGGGTGATTTTATGGTGCGAGCAACAAGAGTAGAAAATTTTATTGCTCTAGCGCGTGATATTATAGTAGGGGCAAATAGCGATACCAGTGAACCCGCTGTAACTTTAGAAAAACTGGTTGCGTTATATACTAAAGAATCAAAAACCGCATTGCAAAAGGTAGTAACTCCATTACATAACATGCTGTGGCGTTTTGCTAAGTTTACGGAGCAAGATATTACTATAGAAAATATAGTAAAGTTGCGTCAATGGTATTATAAGCTCGATAATATGTTAGATAAGTTATGCTTTTTACCGTCGGCTGGAAAACTTAGTTTGATTACAGCCGCTGCGCAAAAATTAAATGGTAGCATGGAAAAAATAGATGG
>JAGLXC010000325.1 GCA_023133095.1 Gammaproteobacteria bacterium
GTGTGCAATATTAAGGCTGCTTTATTCGAGAACGCACTAGATTTTCAGGGACTTATTTCAATGAAAGGTATTTTTGCCTAGAATCGGACAGCCCTGGTTTGATTGACGCAATAACAATGCGTTAATTTGATTCCTTGTATTTACCGGAAGTGCATGAAATAAGCCCTCAGGAGATAAAAAAAATTAGGATGCGTGAAAAGGTTAGTCAACCCATACTTGCGAGGTACCTAAATGTAAGTCCATCTACTGTAAAGCACTGGGAGCGAGGTGAAAAGCATCCTGGTGGGGCAGCGTTGAAGTTATTGAATCTTATTGAAAAAAAAGGGTTGGTGGCTGTTGCCTGATAAAATTTTATAGCGCAGTTTTCTCTTTCTAACATTACCTCCGGATCATCGGTGATACCAAATTTATCAACGCCAAGTTCAAAGTTCAGATAGTCGATGTTATCGTTTGCAGTTAAGTCATTGGCCGCTACAGTAGCTGTGGCTTTGAGCTTTTGTTGGCCTTCTGAGCTTTCTGTCCACATGGTCCTCCTGGTGAGTAAATGTTTTTCTCGGATTTTTGGTGAAAATGTTATAAACTTAAAAGAAAGCTTAATTGTGGAGAGTTACAATGAAACAACAGTTGGTGAGATTTGATTGGGCAATAAAAAGGCTATTAAGAAGCAAAGCTAATTTTAGTATTTTAGAGGGTTTTTTAAGTGAGCTTTTGAAGCAAGATCTAAAAATATTAAATATCCTTGAAAGCGAAAGCAATAAAGATGATCACGATAGCAAATACAATAAGGTAGACATTTTAGTAGAGTTAACCAGCAAAGAAATTGTGTTAATTGAAATACAGGTCAATACTGAGTCTGACTATTTTTATCGCATGCTATTTGGCGCTTCTAAAATTGTAACTGAGTATTTAAAAGAGGGGGCGCCATATTCACAGATTAAAAAGGTTTACTCGGTAAACATACTCTATTTTGATTTAGGCCACGGAGATGACTATGTCTATCATGGAACCACCTCCTTTATAGGTATTCATAGCCACGATAAGTTGGATCTAAATGAGAAACAAAAACAGCTTTATCAAAAAGAGTGCGTGGAAAAAATATATCCAGAATACTATTTAATAAAGGTTAACCAGTTTAACGATATGGCCAAAGATAGCTTAGATGAATGGATCTATTTTCTTAAGAATGAAGAGATTAAGGATGATTTTCATGCCAAAGGGTTATTGGACGCTAAAGATAAACTTGACGCTTTAAAGCTCTCTGCAGCAGAGAAACAGGAGTACAAGAGCTACCTGGAAAATTTGCGCTACCAGGAAAGCATGGCTGATTCTAGCTATAGTTCAGGTAAAATTGAGGGGGTACTTGAAGGGAAAGCTGAAGGGAGAATTGAAGGAAAAGCTGAAGGGAGAATTGAAGGAAAAGCTGAAGGAAAGATCGAGGGCATACTTGAGGGCAAGATTGAGGTAGCTAAAAAAATGCAGGCTTCAGGGGTATCTATGGAATTAATTCGGCAGATTACTGGTCTTGATGATTTTTAAAATAGTTACACTAAGTTTGTATTCCGTCTGGTATTAATAGCTTTATAGTTTTTTAAACTGAGTATCTAGCTCTTTAAATAGATCAAGGATTTCTTGATCTTTAGACCAATAAGCTACTTTTCTGGGAAGGAAAAATTTAATTTTTCCTGGGTGCATAGTTCTGGAGTAGACTGGTAGAGTATCTTTTTTGGTTTGCTGCTCTATCACATTTAGCTCCTCTAGAGTATCTCTAACCTCTCTGGACATAGCTAAGGGTGAGTAGGTTACAAATTTTAGCTTAAAGAGCTCTTTTATTCTGGCAATTATTGCTAAAAAATTATCCTTATTTTTTTGTATTGTTTCTTTGCGTTCTCTAGTTTCTTTATGTATGGGGTCATCTGGGATAAAGCACTCTGAGCCTTCCCAGCCAACTGCAGATAGGGATTTTGCATATTCTTTATCTATGTTACATATAATCCAGGCAGATAGCTGCCCCATGCCGTTAGTTTTATGATATAGCCTTTCCGCATCTTTTCTAAGGGTTATTAATTGCTGGATGTCAGTCAACGATCCTTTTATCCTTATATAGAATCCTTGAGGATACTCTTTTTTAATCAGGCTATGCTCTAATGCCTCTAAAGCAATTTTGGCTTTTGCAGCTAGTAGCTGAAGGTTTTTTTCTGGTATTTCGTTATATCCACGCATAATAGTATTCTCTAATCTATTTTAGTAAAAGCGGCTTTGTTAGTACAAAAGTACTGTAGTGCCCCTCCTTGAGTTGTATATGGTATAGCTTCTATTGAGAAATCATCAATAAAATTTGGTTTAGTATATGATTTAAGCATGCCTATTTCTCTGTTAGTATTATAAATATTTTGAATTCTATCTACAATTTTATTTAACTTTCCATCGAAAACTTGCGGATTAATTCCCAGCCTTGAAGGCGTTTCCTCTATTGTACCATAATAGTTGCCTGGTTCTGCACCTGGTATTTGCCATTGCGCCAGTTCTGTTCCATTTGAAATCTTTTCTATTGTTACAGGTTGAGTAAGATCTATTCCCTGTAATTGTTCATCTATGTCATCTTCCAGAACTCCTTGTGTTTCATAAAATTTTATAGTGCGGTTTTTCCTTTCTAGCATCACCTCCGGATCATCTGTGATGCCAAATGTATCAACGTCAGGCTCAAATTCTAAATAGCCGATATTGTTATTTGCAGTTAAGTCATTGGCTGCTACAGCACTATCCTGGTGCCATGCAGCTATGGTGTCTATCGGTTCTGCTGTTTCAGCTGTATCTTCTACTACGCTAGTTAGATCTTCTATTGCTGGCAGCTCTATTTTGTGAGTGATAATTGCGATTAAAACTATGCTGGTGATATCACTTATGGTTTTGAATTTGGCAGGAACTGATAGTAGATCCCAATAGTTATTGGCAAATTTTATTACCATAGCGCGCAGCTCTGGATCACTCAGGATATACCAGAAGGTTTTTATCTCCTCAGCTGTAGCGTTGAGATTTTGTTTACCCTCCTGGCTCTCTGCCCACATGGCTGCATTGGCCAAGGGCAAAGGGGCAAGCCCGCCTTGGGCTGTAATCTGGGCGCCAGTTTCAATTAGATCAACCATTCCCTCTTCAGTCTGTTTCAATGCTTGCCAGACTCCTTGTAGTTCAGCTTTCTCCAGAAGGATGGTCTTTTGAAAGATATCAGCGGTTTCATAGACCTGGCGCTCCTTCCTTGATTTGGCCTTTACCTGATTTAAGATTTGGTCTAAGTGGCGTTTGAGGCGAGCTCGTAGTTTGGTTAGCTGTTTTTTCTCGGCGTTAAGATTTGTTTTCTCGCTATCAGCTTTAGATTTTCTAGAAAAGGTTACCGTGTAATCAGTGTTGGGAACATCTTTTAGCTCAGCTGTGCCGCTATAATCTAATTGTCCCTGTTTGATTACGCCATTGCCAAATCGAGCGGTATAGAAAGCATTAGCAATTGGAGTTGTATCTTCATTTAGATATTTAATTTTGACGCTAACTGGCTCTACAGGTTCTGGTTCAAACTCAATTGGCTTTAGTGCTAAAGATTTAATATCTGGAATCTCAGGGGTTGTAAGCTCTTTTGGAAATGGAGCTGGTTTGCCGCCAGAGTTAAGGTCTATCCTTTTTCCCATGAGATTATTGGTTTTAGCATGCAGCGCAATTTTTCTGGCCGTCAGGATTATCTCTCCTGTTGGCGCTATTTGTATTTCAGCTCCAGCTTGAGCAATAGTTAACTCTTTGTTTTTTGTGCTAAGGCTGATGCTTTTTTGCGCTTTAGTATAAAAAGCACCATTGTGTGAGAGCAGAGTTATATTTTGTTTGCCATTTATGCGAGCCAAATTTTGGGTAATAATCTTTGTATCGCGTTCGCTTTTTAATGAGAGCTCTTTTGTTTTTGTATGGTAGTCTATTTTATCCGCTGCTTTAAATTTCATATCCTGACCCGATTGGAACTCTATGCCCTTGGCACTGTTAATTTGACTCTCACCTGCTACTTTGATTTTATGATCTTTACCAATCTGGAGTTTGCCATTGGCTGCGGTTGTCGTATTAAAGGTTTTAGCTGCCTTAATATTTAACTCACCCTGTTGCGTAGCCAGCCTGATTTTATGCTCATCATCGGTTTTGTCTAACAAGAGCAGGTTTTGTTGATCGCGGGTTGCAAGCAGAATCTGCTCTTCATCTTCTGTATCATCCATAGTTAGCTGATTGCCGCCAGGCGTGGCGAGAATGTTTTGCCAATAATTTTCAGAAGTTGTGGCGCTTGGATGAGAGAAGTTTGGAGCCGAACCCAACACTATGGGTCGATTTATGTCACCATTTATGCAGCTATAAATTACTTCAGTGCCAGGCAAGAGCGGAAAGTGTTGGCCATAATATTTACCACTGGCAGGTTGCATTAATCGTACTGAATTGCTTGCAGCAGTTGGCACCTTAGTGTCGATATCATAGTGCATCCGAACTCGATAGCGACCCAAAGAATCAAGATAGGCATGGCTATTGCTGGCGCCTTCAACAACCGCAGTCTCGATCCCTTGCATTGGCGCAGGGCCGAGAGGCTCTGGACAATAGGGAATATTAGCTGGGATCAAAGTAAGTTTGTTGTGAAAGGTTAAGTCATTAGTTGTTCGGTTATATATCTGTCCTGTGCTTTGATTGCCCCAGTCCTTAAGCTTGATGATGCGATAGTTACCATTGATTTCAGCTATAGGATGGTCAGATATCTCTATCAGATCACCCGGCAAAAGAGAGGTAATGTCAGATTCAAGCTCCAGCACATAGCGTTGCCAGCCAAGAAAATTACTATGTTGCTCAGCGATTTCGCGGCC
>JAGLXC010000326.1 GCA_023133095.1 Gammaproteobacteria bacterium
AGGCGAAGCAGAAGCAGCTACTCTTACTGGCAATCTTGATAACGCTCAACTAAAACAGCTTGGCGAAACACTGCAAACGCTTCCTCAAGCAGCTAAAGATCTAATAAAAGAGAATCCGCTGCAGGCTGGTGGTGGTAATGCAAATATATTTTCTGCAAAAGCCCACGCAAATATTTTACGGGCAGCTGCAACGCAAGTTTCTAGAGAAGGACCATTGAGCTGGATGAGCCCTAAACAGTCGGTCATAACCGCTAAATTTACTCCTTTTGCGCCTGAGCCTGAGCCTGCGCCAGCAAATCAGCAAAAAATTAATGACATATTTAAAGAATTGAGCGAAAAGCCGGGGGAGGGACTAGCAGAAGGTTCCAAAAAAGCGATCGATTTAATGCATAAATCTGGTTGCAGAGAATCAGCGCCTGTGGCTGAGAAGCGCCAACCGCTGAGGCCCTAGTAAGGGTAGGGGGTCAAGTCTTGACTTTGCAGTAACGCTTCGTCATCCCGCGGCTCGACCGCGGGATCTGTTTTTACAACATAATTGCACTACTAAGTCATGTAGGGGGTCTATCATCTGCTTGACAAATTGGTATTACCAGGTAATACTTGGTAGCAATACAAGCCAAAGAGAAGCAACTATGACAACACACGCCATTCACCCTACTGGGGTAAAATTGGAAGCCACAATAAAAGCGAGGCTGCAAAAACTGGGAAAAATCAAACATCGCACTATACATTGGCTAATGAAAGAGGCTATATCTAATTACGTAGAGCATGAAGAAAAGGCCGAAGCACTAAAGCAAGAAACCTTAGATCGCTGGCACAACGAGGCTGAACAAAACAAGGTGGTGAGTAATGAATCAGTAATGGATTGGCTCGACACCTGGGGCACTGACAATGAAACTGGGCGTCCCCCATGCAAAAAGTAATCTGGTTAGATAGCGCAGTTAATGATATTGTTAGACTACGACAATTTATAGTATCAAATAATCCCGAAGCAGCTAGCAAGGCAGCACAAATAATAAAAACCGCGGCTAATAAATTGGCAGAGACACCAAATATAGGTAAGCCTGTGGCTGATTTACCAGACTATCGTGATCTCTATATCAGATTCGGAGCAGCCGGATATATTATGCGCTATAGAATCTATTTGGACGGTGTATATATCATCCATATACGCCATTATCGAGAATCAGGATTTAAAAACGAATGAGAAACCACAGCCCAGAAAAACTATTCGAAACAATAGACAGAAGCATTCATCAAGCTGTAGCTGATCATTAGCAAAACATAAAAAAGCTGGGCAATCTATTGTGGTATGGCGTGACGGAAAGATAGTTGAAATTCCTTCAGAACAAATCAGTGACGCCTCGACCAAAACGTAGAAAAAAATCCTAAGCAACATAATATTTGCCATAATTATATCAAATATGCTATAATAAAATATGAACTATAAACCAGTTCCACATAAAAATTTTGAAAAACAGGCTTTCGCAATTCCTGGAATTTTAGATGGCTATAATGATCTAGAAGAAGAGTTTATTTTAATTGCTGAGTTAATCAAAGCTAGAAAAACAATAGGCAAATCCCAAACAGAAATAGCAAAACAGATGCATACATCACAATCAGCTATTGCAAGGCTTGAAGGAGGGTTTGGTCAAAAATATCATTCGCCAACGTTAGATACATTAAAAAGATATGCCCAGGCTTTAGGCTGTAAGTTATCTATAAAACTCATTCCATTACATAAGCATATATAGAACATGGGTACCATCACCTGCCAGACAGGTAGGGGGTCAAGTTATTAGACGACAATTATCTTTGCCGGCCGCATTGACTAATCAAAATCATACCAATTGTGACAAAAAAGTTGTCATTGGAACAATGATTGGCGTTTCATAATCAAAACAGCTTTTAGCAACATACG
>JAGLXC010000327.1 GCA_023133095.1 Gammaproteobacteria bacterium
TTTTCCTGCTGGGAAAATTGGCACTACTGAAGAGAACCTACTTAATTCAGCAGCTGGTGAACATTACGAACATACAGAAATGTATCCTGAATTTGCAGCTACAGCTCAAAAAGAGGGATTTGAAGACATAGCCAAAACCTTTACAGCTATTGCAGTAGCAGAAAAACAGCATGAAAAGCGCTATCGTGACTTAGCAAAAAATCTTGCTGAAGGTTGTGTTTTCAAAAAAAATGGCAAAGTAGTATGGCGCTGCATTAACTGTGGTTATCTGCATGAAGGCGATGAAGCACCATTAGTTTGCCCTGCTTGCGCTCATGCTCAAGCACATTTTGAGCTATTAGGCGAAAATTGGTAATAACACAAACCAACGTAGGGGTAACTACAAGGGTTGCCCCTACAAAAAGAAATTATTTGTACAAATTGTAGGGTAGACCCTTACGATGCCCTATTCCCGTAATTCAGGAGATCAGATGATAGATCCAAATAAAATAACTGATATTTTAACTCAACATAACCAGCAAGATCCGATTTTAATTAGAGAAATTTTAGCTAAAGCAAAAGAACTCAAAGGATTAGATCTTGTCGATGTAGCCGCTTTAACTAACATACAAGATCCAGAATTAACTGCTGAACTATTTGCCACTGCCAAACAGATAAAAGATGAAATATATGGCAATCGCTTAGTTCTATTCGCACCACTTTATATTTCAAATCTATGCTCAAACGAATGTTTGTATTGTGCTTTTCGTGCTACAAATAAAGCACTAATTCGCCGCTCTTTAGGACAAGATGAAATCACCAATGAAGCTAAGAATCTTATTGAACAAGGACAAAAACGATTACTCTTAGTAGCTGGCGAATCTTACACCCGTGATGGATTTCAATATATCTTAGACTCCATTGATACTATATATAAGATAAAAAGTAACCATGGCGAAATTAGGCGAATAAATGTTAACATTGCACCACTCACCTTAGACGATTTTAAAAGCTTAAAAGCAGCTGAAATTGGCACCTATCAACTATTTCAAGAAACATATGATCCTACAACCTACAAACAAGTACATGTAGCAGGTAAAAAATCTGATTATAACTGGCGCCTTACTGCTATTGATCGCGCTATGCAAGCCAAAATTGATGATGTTGGTATTGGAGTATTATTTGGCTTAGCTGACTGGCGTTTTGAAATTTTAGCTCTACTGCAACATAGCCAATATCTAGAAAATAAATTTGGCGTTGGCCCGCATACCATTAGCGTGCCGCGTTTAGAGCCAGCATCTGGTTCAGATATTGCCGCTCATCCACCGCATCCAGTAACTGATGCTGATTTTCGCAAAATTATCGCGATCTTACGCTTAGCGGTTCCGTTTACTGGCATTATCTTATCAACTCGTGAAACAAGCGAAACACGCCGCGAAGCTTTAGAATTAGGCATATCCCAAATATCTGCTGGCAGCCGTACCAATCCTGGCGGCTATTCAGAGAACGAAGAAAATGCTAGCCAATTCTCCTTAGGAGATCACCGCCCGCTGGATGAGGTAATTCGCGACGTAGCAGAGCTTGGTTATATTCCCAGCTTTTGCACTGCTTGTTATCGCTTAGGGCGAACAGGCGAACATTTTATGAGCCTGGCTAAAACTGGCAAAATTAAAACCATGTGCATGCCCAATGCTCTGACAACTTTTCAAGAATATCTGCTAGATTATGCCTCTCCTGCTACTCGTGAAACGGGGGAACA
>JAGLXC010000328.1 GCA_023133095.1 Gammaproteobacteria bacterium
TGCTACTGGCTCACCTCTTTTGGTAATAATGATTTGTATTTTTTGTTCTTTTACCTGGTCCATAAGGTGGAGGCATTTTGCTTTAAACTGACCAGCTGGTATCTGTTTTGTGACGGCGCTCATTTTTAGTTTCCTATGGTTATATGTCTATGGTCAGATTATATATTATATATTGATGCTTGTAAAGCAAATAATAATTAACTACACATTGACTTAAGCCAAAGGTAAAATTTACTAATGCTATCTGATAAGAGTTACAAAAAGCCATTTATCTATGCTTTGCTATTGCATCTCGTTGTTTTTGGCTTGCTATTTATGCAGTTTGCGACTCATCATACCTATACCACTAACTCTGCTAACTCTGCACCTAAGGTTAATATTGTTAGGGCAGTAGCAGTTGATCAAGCGCAAGTAGAAAAACAGATTGCAGCAATTAAGGCAGAAAAACGGCGCAAAAAGCAGCAAGAGTTGGCTAGAATTAGGCGCTTGCATGCAGAAGCATTAGCAGCCAAGAGGGCCAAAGAGCAGGAGCAAAAGCGTTTAAAAGCACTTAAAATTGCGGAGCAGCATAAAAAATTGTTAGCGAAAGAGGCTAAGATCGCAAAAGAGAAAGCGTTTAAAGTTGCAGCTGTTGCAAAAGAGCGCGCCGCAATTCAGCAGGCTATGCAGAAACAGATAGCAGCAGAGCAGAAGCAGATGGCGGCATCTCAAGCGAACCAGGGAGAGATAGACAAATATAAGGCCCTAATTTTGGCTGCGATTTCAGAGCACTGGATTGTGCCAGTTAATGCGGCTAAAAATCTCTCCTGTCAGCTTCTGGTTCATGTGGCACCAAATGGTAAAGTGTTAACGGTAGATTTAGCAAAAAGCAGTGGTAATGCAGTGCTAGATCGTTCGGCAAGAGCTGCAGTTTTGCAAGCGTCACCATTGCCAGTGCCAAAAAATAGGGAGTTATTTGACAACTTTAGTTTACTGCGGTTAACTGTAAAACCTGAAGGTTTTATTTAGGTTTAAAGATGAAATATAAATGTTCACAATTAAAAATTAGCTATATTATTTTTGGCTTGTTATTCTATTTTGTTAGTTTTACAAGCGTCTATGCAGCTTTAAATTTAGAGTTAACCCAGGGGGTTAATAAAGCGTTGCCTATTGCAGTTTTATCATTTTCTGTGCAGCATAATATCGCTAAAATCATCAGCTCTGATTTGCAAAATAGTGGCCAATTTAAGGTGGATCAGGTAGATGCGCCGCAGCAATTATCCTATGGTATGCATGCTGCTAATTATGCCTATTGGGCTGGGCAAAAGATGAATAATGTAGTGTTAGGCTCGGTCGAGAAAGATGGTAAAAAATATAAGGTAAAGTTTCAACTGTTAGATGTTTATAGCAAATCAGTTTTATTAGATAAAGAGTATAAAGTTTCAAAAGATGATCTGCGTGCTTTAGCTCACCATATTAGTGACCTTGTTTATCAGCAGCTTATTGGTCAGCGCGGTGTTTTTTCTACTAAAATTGCCTATGTGTTGGTGCAGCGCAAGATAGGTCAGCCTACTAAACACAGTTTAATCGTCGCAGATGCAGACGGCCATAATCCCAAACAACTATTGCTATCATCAGAGCCAATTATGTCACCAGCCTGGTCACCTGATGGTAAAAAATTAGCATATGTATCTTTTGAGCATAAGCATTCAGCTATTTACATACAAAATATAGCCACAGGCAAACGCCATTTGGTTTCCAATTATCCAGGCATTAACGGCGCGCCAGCCTTTTCTCCTGATGGCAGAAAATTGGCATTGGTGCTTAGTAAAACTGGTTATCCCAAGATCTATGTTTTAGATTTGGTGACTCACAAGTTGAAGCAAAAGACCTTTGGTTGGTCATTGGATACTGAGCCTAGCTGGTCAGCAACTGGTGAAGCAATTATTTTTACCTCTAACCGTGGCGGCACCCCACAAATTTATCAACTAGATTTAGCCAGCAACGCCATAACCAGACTTACTTATCAAGGCAGTTATAATGCCAGAGCCTCTTTTATGCCTGACGGAAAAAGTATTGTTATGTTGAGTCGGGATGATAATGGATTTAATATAGCGAAGGAGGATTTGGTTTCTGGAGATGTTACCGTTTTGACCAGTTCTGGGATGAATGAGTCGCCAAGTGTGGCTCCAAATGGTAGCATGATAGTTTATGCGACCAATTATAGGGGGCGTGGAACATTGGCTGAAGTATCTGCTGATGGTAGAGTCGAGTTGCGATTACCCTCAAAAGAGGGCGAAGTGCAAGAGCCAGCTTGGTCGGGGTCCTTGGTCGGGGTCAGGTCTGGACATGAGACAGCTCGATAGTCGCAGTAATAAATAATAGGGCCAGATCTGGACATGAGATATCGAGATGTCTCATGTCCAGACCTGACC
>JAGLXC010000329.1 GCA_023133095.1 Gammaproteobacteria bacterium
GACCGGATGCAATATTGTGCTCTATTATGCGCCGATGATCTTTAAGCTAGCAGGCTTTACTACACCAATACAAGAGATATGGGGAACTATAGCAGTTGGTACAGTCATGATGCTCACTACTATTATTGCAGTAAAATATGTCGACAAATGGGGCCGTCGCCCTATTCTTTTTGGTGGCTTAGCTGCTATGGGAATTAGCCTTTTATTATTAGGCTTCACAACTGGAGCTGCAGCACATACACATAGCGTACAAATGGTAGCAATATTTGCAGTCCTATTTTATATATTTGGTTTTGCAATTAGCTTAGGACCTATTGTTTGGATTTTGTGCTCCGAAATATTTCCACTCTATGCTCGTGACTTTGGTATCATGGTCACCACAGCTGGCAATTGGTTATTTAATGCTATGTTAGCAACCATTTTCCCTACTTTAATTGTATTGTTTGGCCATAATGTGTTTTTCCTATTTCTGGCTGCAACTGTAGTTAGCTTCTTCTTCGTCAAATACTTTGTGCCAGAAACCAAAGGGATCTCTTTAGAACAGATAGAGTCAAACTTGATGAGTGGAAGGCCTACGCGGAGAATCGGCTTAGGGTAACCGTAAGGGTCGCCCCTACACATATCCAAGGCTGTTTAATAATTTTAGGTCATCTGACCAACCACTTTTGACCTTTACCCATAGCTGTAAGAAGACCTTCTTTTCTAACAAGCGCTCCATATCAAGGCGAGCTTTGCTGCCAACCTCTTTTAATTTTGCGCCATCTTTACCAATAACAATAGTTTTTTGCCCCGGACGTTCAACATAAATCAGCGCAGAAATGTTTACTATTTTTTCCTGCTCATCAAATTTTTCAATCGTTACTGTTAACTCATGTGGCAACTCTTGCCCCAAAAGCCGGGTCAATTTTTCCCGAATAATTTCTGCTACTAAAAAACGTGTGCTTTTATCGGTAATCTCATCTTCAGCAAAAAAGAAAGAGCTCTCTGGTAATAAGTCAGCAACCGCTTTTTCTAAGGCTTCAATGTTATTATCCTTTTTTGCAGATAGAGGAATTGTGGTAGCAAATTTATTTTTTCCATTTAAGCTATTTAAATGTGGCAAAAGTCTGTTTTTATCCTTGATATAATCAGTCTTATTTACTACTAAAATTATCGGCTTTTCTGTTTTTATACAACTTTCCAGCATCATCTCATCTTCTTCCTGCCAGTGAAGTCCATCTAATACAAAAACGATTATATCAACTTCAGCTAAAGCACTTCTAATAGCCTGCAGCATGCATCTATTTAATTGACGTTTTTGCCCTCGATGAAATCCAGGTGTGTCGACATAAATAGCTTGTGCATTTCCTATAGTTTTTATGCCATAAATTTTGTGTCTAGTCGTCTGTGGTTTGCGCGCGGTAATACTTATTTTCTGCCCTAAAATTCTATTTAATAGGGTAGACTTACCGACATTAGGTCGTCCAACTATTGCCACATAGCCGCAATAGCTTTTTTCTCTATTCTTTATTGTCATAATCGATACCGTTTTAATTGTTTTCGCAACTCTCGATGTTCAGGCTGAAATTTTGCAACTAACTGCCAAAAATCAGCTGAATGGTTAAAGTGGGTTAAATGACACAGTTCATGGATAATTATATAATCAACCAGCTCTGGCTGCAAAAAAAGCAGCTTATAATTAAGATTGATATTCCTGGCAGAAGAGCAACTCCCCCATCTGGTTCTTTGCCCTCTAATAGCAACTTTGTTATACACTAACCCAGTTGTTTTACTTAAGCTATTTAGCCACGGAACTAAATGATAACGACCTTTTCGTTGCAACCATTTATGTAGCAACAATTTTCGCTCCCTAGCTCTCCCCGTTAGCAATAGAGTATTAGTAT